>CAZIXY010000158.1:0-7606 GCA_964543315.1 uncultured Desulfobacteraceae bacterium
TAGGAGCCATCATCGTCAAGGGGATTACTTTGAAGCCTCGAATCGGGAGCTACCCGCACCGATCTACTGAGGTCGCCTCGGGAATGTTGGTTAGTATCGGTCTACAAAATGTGGGGGTTGAAAGGTTTGTTGAAGAGAAACTTCCCTACTTTGATAATATTGACTCCTGCCTTGTGGTCAATATTGGGGGGCATAGTGTCGAAGAATACGTAAAAGTGGCCAAAATTTTGAACTCGCAGAAAAGGGTGGATGCTTTGGAAATCAACATTTCGTGTCCCAACGTCAAGGAAGGCGGCATGAACTTTGGCATGGACCTGGAAGTTACCAAGGACTTGGTAACGCGTGTTCGTGATGTTACGGAAAAGACACTGATTGTCAAATTGACTCCCATGGCCAAAGATATTCGCCACTCGGCGGAAATCTGTCAGCACTGCGGAGCTGACAGTCTCTCTCTCATCAATGCACCGGTGGGGATGGCTATTGATATTGAGACCAGGTGTTCCAAGCTGGGTAAGAATACTACCGGTGGCCTGGTAGGGCCCGCAATTAAACCTTTGGCCTTGTATCTAGTATGGCAGGTTGCCCAAAGCGTCGATATCCCAGTCATTGGCATTGGAGGAATCTCCTCGACCGAGGAAGCGATCGAGTTTTTGATCGCCGGGGCAGCAGCCGTTCAGATCGGAACCTGGAATTTTATTAATCCCAAAATCACGATCGAAGTCATTGATGGTATCGAAGATTATTTGAAAAAGCATTGTATCCAGAGCCTTTCCGAACTGATTGGGACTTTTTCACAGCCATTTTCATTTGAACCATAGCGGGTACTATACAATTGAAAAAGTTTTTGCGGAGATTCTGTTATGTATGGTAAACGGGCTCGAATAGGGCTGATCGTGCCTTCGAGCAACACTGTGTGTGAGCCTGAAATGACCAAACTTGTTGCTAAGGATGTGGCTACTTATGCCACTCGCATCCTGTTTGAGCCCACGATTGAAGGTTTGAAGGCCATGGAGGCCCATGTGGAAGGGGCTACCAAAGAGCTTTGATCCGAGGGAATATGCTCAATAATAGCTTTTTGTTGCACCGTGGGAAGTATGATCGGTGGGGTAGGGTATGATCAGGAACTCATCCAGCTTATGGAAAGGACCTCAGGGGTCCCTGCAGTGACCACCACCACGGCGGTGAAGGCCGCTATAGCCGCGTTGGGTGTTCACCGCATTGCCATGGCCACACCATATACAGCTGAAATTAATCATATGGAAAAAGACCTGATGGAGGCTATGGGTTATGAGGTGACCGAGATCATTGGGTACCACGAACACGTATCGCCAGATGAGTTTAGGAACGAAATGATCGGCCGCCTTGAGCCAGAAGATACCTATCGCCTTGGGTTGAAGGTCAATGGATCCCGAAACCAGGCCATTTTCATAAGCTGTACGAATCTCAGGGCCATTGAGATTATTGAGCCCCTTGAACAACAAACGGGTAAGCCGGTGATCACAAGCAATCAAGCTACTATGTGGCATGCCCTCCGGGTCCTAGGGATTCAGGATTCCATCCAGGGTTATGGTCATCTACTGGAGGCACTATAGGTAACAGAGGCTTTTATTGCCAATTGCTTGAAAACAGACCAATTGCAGGAGAGAACCATGAGGATCGGAGTTGATGTTGGTGGGACATTTACAGATGTCATCCTAGTGAATGATAGAACTGGAGGTTTTTATTACACCAAGACCCCAACAACCCACCATGATCTGGCAGAGGGCGTTCTTAAAGGTTTGAAAGAGATTCTGCATATTGCTGGAATAACAATGCAGGAGGTGGACTACATCATTCACGGGACCACTATTGGTACCAATGCCATTGTGGAGGGAAAGGGTGCCAAAGTTGGGCTGATTACTACGGCCGGCTTTGAGGATGTCCTGGAAATTAGGCGTGTGGCTCGGCCCAAGGAGGCAGCCTTCGATTTCGGGGCAGATAACCCTCCGCCCCTTGTTCCCAGGTATCTGCGAAAAGGGGTTAAAGAACGGATTAACAGTAAAGGAGAAGTGGTTGTTCCTCTGGATGAGGCATCTGTAAAGGGTGTTGTTTCTTTTTTTGAAGATCAAGAAGTGGAGGCTATTGTTGTTTGTCTACTTTTCTCTTTCCTTAATCCCAAGCATGAAAACAGAGTGAAGGAGATATGCAGGCATCTTCTTCCAAAGATTCCCATCTCTTTGTCTTCTGAGATCTGCCCTGAATTTCGGGAGTACGAAAGGACCTGTACCACGGTGATGAATGGATACCTTGGACCCGTTATCCAGCGCTATATGGACAATCTAACTGGGCGCCTTAAGGCTGAATATGGGGAGGTAACACTCCATATAATGCAGAGTAACGGCGGGACCATGACGGCAGAGGTGGCAAAAAACCACGCCTCCCACTTGATAAATTCTGGACCTGCTGGCGGTGCTATTGCCGCAGCGTTTATAAGTCGCCTTGCAGGCAATGAGATGGCCATTGGGGCGGATATGGGTGGTACCACCTTTGACATTTCCATCATAGATAAGAGCGTTCCCAAGACCACCACTTGGGGCGGGGTTACCAACTATCCCATAAAGCTTCCAATGGTTGACCTGAAAACTATTGGCGCTGGGGGTGGGAGCATCGCTTGGGTGGATGAGGGGGGCGTCTTGAACGTGGGGCCACAGAGTGCTGGCTCAAACCCTGGACCAGCATGTTATGGTTGGGGAGGGACCCTTCCGACGGTATCTGATGCCAATCTCGTTTTAGGCCGGCTGAATCCCAACTACTTTCTAGGAGGCAAGTTGCCTCTTTATTCTGAAAAGGCTGAAAGGGCTATTAAGGAACATGTGGCAGACAAGATGAATCTCTCTGTGGAGGAGGCAGCTGCAGGCATTATCCGTATCGTGAATGCAAATATGGCCAAGGGTATAAGCGGTATATCCGTAGAAAGGGGATATGATCTGAGGGAGTTCGCCCTGATCACCATGGGGGGAGCAGCGGCTCTCCATGCGGCGGATATCGCTAGGGAGCTGAATATGGCTAGGGTGGTTGTACCTCCTATGAGCGGAAATTTTTCCGCAGTAGGCATGTGCGTGGCAGATATTCAGCATGACTATGTGAGAACACTAGCCAAAAAGGAACACGATGTTGACCCTGAAGAGCTATTGAGGCTTTTCAAGGAGATGGAAGAGGAAGGTATTAGGCAACTAAGGTACGAAAAGGTCCCCGACGAGGGCATTCGGATCACATGGTCCGTGGATCTTCGTTATGAAGGGCAATCTTGGGAGCTAAATGTGCCTGTAGAGGTTTCAGATCGTCTGTCCAGGGAAGATGTTCAGAAAATTATTAATGACTTTCACGCATTGCACCATCAGGTTTATTCCTATTCCGAGCCTGAGGAAACGGTGGAGTTTATCAACTTGCGTGTGCGGGTAAAAGGGAAAAACCCTCCTATTTTTTTTCGCGAAGAGAAAAAAACAGCCTCTTCGGTTCAGAAGAATCAACCTAAAAGCAGAAGGAAGGTTTATTTTGACGGAAGTGGATGGCAGGAGATACCGGTTTACGAACGGCAGGAGCTTGTAGTAGGAAGCAGCATTCCTAGCCCCAGCATTATTGAGGAGTCCATCTCAACTGCCCTTATTCCCCCTGGCTTTTCTGGATTCATAGACGAGTACAAGAATATCATCATATGGGAAGGCTAAGGCATTAGGTGATAATACGAATGATTGGGAGAAGATCATGAAATATAAAGCAGATCCTGTGACTATGCAAGTTATCCGCTACGGACTCGAAGCGGTGGCGGATGATATGGGATATAATCTTATGAGGATGGGGCGGACCACCATTGTAAAAGAAATAATGGATATCAACTGTGGGGTTTTGAATGCTGATGGTGGCATTCTAGCTCAGGCTCACCTCTGTCCTTTGATGATGTTTAGTCTGCCCACATCAGCAAAGAACATGCTCCAACGAATAGAATCTTTCGAAGAAGGCGATGTGATTATATCTAACGATCCCTATCTCGGAGGCCAACACCTCCTTGATGTCCAATTTTTCTCCCCTGTTATTGTGAAAGGGGAAAGGATTGGTTTTGTTGCCAATATAGCCCATCAACTAGATATGGGCGGTGCTGTACCTGGGGGTGTGGCTGGGGGACTGACCGAGATTTATCAGGAAGGGCTTCGTATCCCTTTTGTCAAACTTTACCGCGCAGGCCAAGAAGACCGACAGATTTTTGACCTGATATCTAGCAATATTCGAATCCCTGAAAAGACCATAGAGGATTTTAGGGCCCAGGCTGCCACTACGATGGTAGGTGTCAAACGGGTAAAGGCCCTTGTCATGAAATACGGGCTTGATGTGTTTCGCGAGTGCACGCGGATGCTTGTGGAGTACAGTGAAAAAAGAGTCCGTCATTTCATTGAGGGACTACCTGACGGTGACTACATAGGGGTGGATTATTTGGATGACGACGGGCAAGTGGACGGACCAGTACGGGTCCAGGTGAATGTCCACATCTCAGGGGGCACAATGAAGGTTGATTTCGAGGGAAGCAGTCCACAGGCCAAGGGAAATGTAAATTGTCCCTGGGCCTGCTCTCAGGGTGGTGTATTTTATACAATGGTTGGAATTATAGATCCGCACATGCCTTTGAACGATGGGACCTTTAAGCCTATTGAGGTGACAAGCAAGCAAGGGCTGGTCACAAATCCTTTGCCTCCGGCTGGGGTCACAGCCAGAAGCCAGACCATGACCAAGATCGTAGAAGCAATGCTTCGGGCTATGAGTGAAGTGGTGCCAGATCGAGTAGTTGCCGGAAGCCATGGTCAGGCTTGTACAAATAGTTTTTCTGGGATAGATCCACGAACTGGTAAGCACTTTACATATGTCGAAATTCAAGGAGGAGGAGCAGGGGCCAGACCGAATAAGGATGGACCTGATGGCCAGGACCTTCATCTAGGTCGATTTATGAATACTCCGATAGAAGCTGCTGAACTTGAATACCCTGTTATGATTGAACGCTACGGATTTATCCCTGATTCTGGCGGGGCGGGAAAATTTAGGGGTGGATTGTCCTTAAGGAGAGATATTCGATTTTTGAGTGATGTGATATGGGCACGTTACTCCGACAGGCAAAAGTTTAGGCCAAAGGGTTTATTCGGTGGTAAGGAAGGGAGTGTAGGGAGCCTGATACTAAATCCGGATACACCGAGGGAAAAGAGATGCCGCTCCAAGGGGGTGGACTATCTTAAGGAGGGCGACTTGCTGAGTATAAGGCTGCCGGGCAGTGGTGGCTATGGTCCCCCGTGGAAAAGGGACATTAGTAGGGTGATAGATGACGTGAGAAATGGAAAGGTTTCTAGAAAGTCGGCTCTTGAGGATTACTTGGTGGTCTTGACCGATGATTTTGCATTGGACAGTGAGGAAACACGGAAACTTAGGCGGTCAAAGGGCATTTCATTGAGTAGGCAAAAACTTTAACAAAGGAGGGAGTCTTATGAGGAGATCTTTTCTTGTTTTGGTCCTGGCATTGGTTGTTGGCTCATTGCTGTACACTCCGGCAGTGGCAGGCCAAAAGGTGCTGAAGGCTGTCAGCTTTCTGCCAAAAAATCACATGCTCTGTTCGCAGATTCATGTGTGGGTGAAGCAGGTCAATGATGCGTGTAAAGGGGATTTAAAAATTAATTGGGTGGGAGGTCCTGAGGTCATTCCACCCTTTGAACAGGCAGAGGCCCTAAGAAAGGGAGTGATCCAGGTAGGCTTTTTGCCTGCGGCCTATTACAAGGCATTATTGCCGGAAGCCGATGCCATATCACTTTCCAGGATGAACTTTGCGGAGGAGAGGAAGCCAGGGGGGCTATGGGAGTACATGGTAAGAAGGCATAAGAAAATAAACATGAGGGTAATGGGAACATGGCTGTATGATCCATTCTATCTTTATGTAAATAAACCGGTGAAGGGATTATCTGATTTAAAAGGGGTTAGGATGAGGACCGCCGCCAAGTACGACAAAATGATGAAAAAATTGGGTATAGTCCCTATAACAGTACAATTTGGGGAGACCTATACCGCTCTTCAAAGGGGACTGGTTGATGGTTTTGGCTGGCCTACGCTAGGACCGAGGCGCTGGGGTTGGGTAGACTTCTGTAAGTATGTGATAGACATCCCGTTCTATAGCAGGCAGAACACCTTCATGATCTTTAACTTGAACACGTGGAATTCTCTCCCAGCAGATGCCAAGAAAATGATCGAAGATGTCACTCTCAAGTTTGAACCAAATATGAAGATATTTTTCGAGAAAAAGATAGCAGAGGAAAAGCAGTCTATGGCAAAGATTGGTGTAAAAAGGATTAAGTTCTCTCCAGCAGATACGAAACTCTTCCTCAAGGCTGCTAGTGATGCGGTTTGGGAAGAGCTGGAGGAAAAGGTCCCAGATCAGGTGCCCATTTTGAAAAAGCTGATGGGTTATTAAACATATATGTCCTGGCTCACCATATTGGGAGCCAGGACACTTTTTTGACCACTCTATGACATGGTGATTTTATCATGGTAAGGGTTGTTCAGAGAGTCGTACAAAGGATATCTGACATTAGTTTTGGAGCGTCTTTTTTAATACTGGCTTTTGTAACTGTCCTTGTAAATGTGGATGTCCTGCTGAGGCATTTTTTCAGTATTCCCATAACATGGTCAACTGAAGTATCAGAGGCTGCATTACTTTATATGACGTTTCTTGGGACTGAGCGCGTATTGAGAGATAATAAGCATGTAACGGTTGATATTGTTTTGGTCAGGTTAAATACTGGGGCGAAAAGGCCTCTATTCATTATCAGCTCGTTTATTGGGTTACTGGTTTCTTTGACCATGCTCGTTTTTGGGGCAGCCACAGCTTGGAATTACTACAAAAGAGGTATTTACAACCCCTCCGCAACAGAGCTTCCCCTTGCCCCTATTCTTGCAGTTATTCCATACGGTGGTTTTTTTCTTTCTTGGGAGTTTATGCGAAAAATTATCGAGACGATGAGAGACATCAAAAGGGGGTAGGCTTAGGTATGGAATGGTGGGCCGTATTATTGTTAATTATTGGCAGCCTCGTCTTTCTCTTTCTGATTGGTGTGCCAGTGGCATTTGCATTTCTTTTTATAAATTTGGTCGGCGCTTACGTCCTTTGGGGCCATACCGCTGGACTCACCCAAATGGTATTGAGTATTATGCGCTCCGTTACGGTTTTTGCCCTTCTGCCTGTCCCCCTATTCATCCTTATGGGTGAGATAATGTTTACCTTCCAAATAGCTCCAAAGATGATAGATGTCATAGACGGCTGGATTGGCAAGGTTCCCGGCAGGCTCAGTTTGTTGGCAGTGATGGCAGGGGTTATTTTCGCAACAATGTCAGGGTCCAGTCTCGCTGGTTGTGCGACATTGGGGTCTACACTTGAACCTGAAATGGAAAAGAAAGGCTATGACAGGAGTTTTTCTCTAGGGTCGATTATGAGCAGTGGGACCCTGGCAGCAATGATTCCACCAAGTGCCCTGGGGGTATTATTGGCTTCTCTGGCACAGATTTCAGTGGGGGACTTCTTGATTGCGATCATTATTCCGGG
>CAZIXY010000159.1:0-7593 GCA_964543315.1 uncultured Desulfobacteraceae bacterium
CCCGCCCGCCTCAGGTAGCAGGGTCATGTACAATCCGGCAACCAATTTTTCGATTCCTGAAAAAAGAGTCCCATGCCCTTCAAGATGCATACACTTTTGAACGTTACTAAATAATTACGAAATCCAAACATGAGTTCGCCCAGTATAATAGGAGAAAACAGGATTAACCCGGCATTTACGATGGTCTCCACGGCATCAACCACATTACGTTTGAATCCCACATAGGCGCTTGTATCCAAAAGGATCTTCATCTCCACATTTCCTCATCAATCTGTTCACATGATTTTATGGATTCCAGAAATTCCGTAGCGTCATTCTCACTCCAGCCACCCGCAAGTTTTCTCAACGAATCAGCCGACGGCCTTCTATCTCCCTTAGTAAAGCCCTTATATTGGTAAATCATATCCAGGATAACCCGGTTTAATGATTTACCGCTCCGGCCTGAAATTTTACGAATCTCTTTCTCGATCTCCGGATCAATCCCACGTAAAGTAATCTGCGTCATGACTCACCTCCTGACTCATAATAACTTATATTATACTTCATAAGCTGACCTGTCAAAGGGATAAAAGGCATGAAGAGATCAAGCAATGGGGTCACACGGTTAAAAACCCTGTATTGTTTTGGCTAAGAATTAAAAACTGCTGCTTTGATATTTTTATCTGGCCGTATATTTGGTCATTGTCTTCATAAATTCCTTTGCAACTTCGGGGACCTTAATGTCGATATTTTCGAAAATATCAACTGCGCTGACGACTTCCTTATTATAAAACAACCTGTTAGACTCATCTTTCATCTGCAGTGCCGAACCCTCGAGCGAAACCCCGGCAAAAAGCCCCCTGCTCCTCGAGTAGGAATAGATTTCCGCCTCGAGCCGGATATCTGTTCCTGCCGAAGCAGCGCGTCCTACCGGACCGGCGGCAATACTGGCATCCGCCCCTAAGGTGAACTTCCCCTTTGTTATCCTGTCAACGCTTTTCTTGCTTTTAAATACCAGTATAACATCGATCGACTGGAGCCCGATCTGGTATCCCACGCTACCCGCTGCAATGCTGATAAAGGCGGGCGCGCTCCATTTCCTTTCCTTGGTTTTTACAACCAGCACTCCCCATCCGTATCGTCCTCCAAATACGAAACCGCCCTTTATGACATTGGGAATAACGGCCACCGCATATGCGTTATTGAGTAAAGAGGGAGGGATGCTCTTTTCGGGAATGGCCATAATATCTGACATTACCTCAGTAGCATCACGGACCTTCGATGATTCGTCTCCGGCACTGACGGGTGATGTGAAGGTGAAGACAAATAAAACCACACTTACGAGTATTAAGGGTATCATTGATTTTTTCATGGTAATGTCCTCCTTCATTTAAGATATTTTTGGAGGGTATCTCCGGTAACCGTGCTGAAAGCAAAACGTGAATATCAGCCGAACCTATCTATACCCTTTCCCACCAATTTATTTTGTTCAATATAACAAAGAAATTCGCTAAAATATGTTTTCGTGCATCGTTATGGAACAGATTTCAGATAATTCTATTATACATAACCCGTGTTATGCCAACAACTCATATTTTTTTAATTGTCGCATCAATCTTTTTAAATCTACTTCTATTACCCATTTAGGCAAATGTACGAAAACATAGCGTTTGATCTCCCCGAATTTGTCAGCTTCATTCTTAAAAGACTAAAAAATGCCGGTCATCAGGCATTTGTCGTCGGAGGTGCGGTAAGGGATGCCTGTCTAAAACGGCCGACACTTGACTGGGATGTGGCGACTTCAGCTATTCCCCAAGAAATCCGGGATCTGTTTAACGATACCCATCATTTTTCCCAAAAGTATGGAACCGTGACACTCGTCGACTCGGGAAATCATTTCGAAATAACCGCATTCAGGGGAGACAGACAAAGCCTTAATGAAGATCTTTCCTTTCGCGATTTTACTATTAATGCCATGGCCTTTGACCCGGAAGCAGCCAAAATCATTGATCCCTTTGACGGCATGAGTGACATATCTAAAAAGCTCATTAAGGCGGTAGGAGATCCTGAAGCCCGTTTTCAAGAGGACCCTCTTCGCCTCCTGCGGGCCGTGAGGTTTTCTACCGAGCTTGAGTTTCGCATCGAAAAAAGGACATTTAGAAGCCTTTCCTTAAAGGCCTCCTCTCTCAGGTCCGTGGCACCTGAACGTGTAAGAGACGAATTGATGAAAATACTAGTATCCCGTAAACCTTCGAAAGGTTTCAACCTGATGGTAAGAACGGGGCTTCTCCGGCATTTTTTACCGGAACTCCTTGAGGGATACTTAAAGAGGCAGAACGCATATCACCGTTACACTATTTTCAAGCATGTTATGGAAACCATTGACAGGGTGACGCCTGATCCCGTGTTAAGACTCACGGCCCTGCTTCACGATATCGCAAAACCACGGGTAAGAAAAAAGATGGAAGGAATCTGGAGGTTTTATGGCCATGATCAGGAAAGCGCTGTTCTTGCCGCTAAAATTATGGACAGGCTCAAATTCAGCAGGGAGATGACCCGCAAAGTGACAAGTCTTATCAGAAATCACATGATCGCCTATGATGCCGGGTGGAGCGATGCCGCTGTCAGGAGATTAATTCGCCGCGTGGGCCCTGAATATATCCCTGATCTTATTGAATTCCGCCAGGCCGATATTATTGCGCATGGATCTCATGAAAAGGACCTGAACCTGATCAAAGAGCTTGGGCAGAGGGTAGACAAACAGATGAAAAGCCATATGGCAAAAAACACCCGAAACCTTGCCTTAAACGGCCATGAAATAATGAAAATTCTGGGGCTGTCACCCGGTCCGGCCGTAGGAAGAATCATGAATCATCTTTTGGAAAAAATCACAGACCATCCCGATCTGAATACCCGGGAAGGGCTTCTCAGCCTCTTGGAAGAAACAAAAAGGAAAAAATCCGACAGATTAACTTGACCATTCCTTATGCTTTATCTATACTCCCTTGACCAAAACTAGGACCCGTAATTCCGTCCTCTAATAATTCGAAAGTGTTATTCACTTCCAGATAGATCGGCAATTCGGCGTCAACGACTTCGGTAAAAAATGAAGATTCACAATGAGTTAGACATCTATAAAGGCCTCCTCATCCTCCTGCTTTTGATTTTTACAGGCTGTGCCGGAAATTCCACTTATCCCCCGACTCAACCTCAACCTACTGCTGAGAAACGTGCAATAATAAATAAAACTCCGCCCAGTACGGCCCCCAAAAAAGCCACGCCTTTCATCGCTCCTGAAACCGCTGACGGCACCGCTCCAGCCCCTTTTAGAGAAAACCTCAAGAACTCGGATCAGGAAAAACTCGATTCCGCCCTGGAATTCTGCCAGGCCTCCAATGACTTCTGGGAACGGGGAGACCTGGACAATGCCATTGATGCCCTCGATCAGGCCTATTCCTTCATCTTGAAAGTTCATGCCGATGACAACCCTGAAATCCTGCAGCAACGCGACGACCTGAGATTTACCATATCCAAAAGGATTATTGAGGTTTATTCCTCCAGATTTATAGTGGCAAATGGAATCAACAAGGTTATCCCCCTTGTTATGAACAGGCACGTTGAAAGGGCCCTCAACCTGCTCAAAGGCAAGGAAAGGGACTTTTTTCTCCGCGCCTATCAACGTTCGGGAAGGTACCGACCGGCCATATTGAAGGAACTCAAGGAAGCGGGCCTGCCGGAAGAACTCTCATGGCTGCCTCTTATCGAGAGTGGATTCAAGGTCAGGGCCCTTTCAAGGGCCAGGGCCCTCGGACTTTGGCAATTCATTGCCTCAACAGGCTACAAATACGGTCTGAAAAGGGATAGATGGACGGACGAAAGGATGGACCTCGAAAAATCTACAAAGGCCGCTATTGCCTATCTCAAAGAACTTCATCAAATTTTTGGTGAATGGACAACGGCCCTTGCCGGATATAACTGTGGAGAAGGGAGGGTTTTGAGATACATCCGCACCCAAAAAATCAATTACCTTGATAATTTCTGGGATCTTTACGAGAAACTTCCTGTAGAGACAGCCTTTTACGTTCCTAAATTTCTGGCCGTCCTGCATGTTTTAAACAATCCCGAAGCGCACGGATTCACCCTCCCTCCTGTGGATGAGGCAATTGAAACAGAGAAGGTTACCATTGATAAGCCGGTCCATCTGAAAACAGTCAGCAAATATCTTGGGGTCTCCTTCACCCAATTGAAAGACCTGAACAGCGAATTGAGACACCAGTCAACACCAAACAGGCCTTATGCATTTAAAGTACCCAAAGGTAAGGGAGAATTGCTCCTTGCCAAATTAGCCGACATACCTACCTGGCATCCTCCTGTTCCTACCTATGTTGTTCACAGGGTAAAAAAAGGAGAGTCCTTGTCCGTGATTGCTCGAAGATACAGAACGAGTGTTAGGGCTATTATGAGGCTCAACAACCTTAGAAGAAAGAGTTATATCAAAGCCGGATGGCGACTGAAGATCCCTACAAGGATGGCATACGCATCCGTTCGAAAATCGTCTTCCTCTGTGACTCCCCGTCCGGGGTCGAAAGGAAGCGTAGAACGATACGTGGTTAGAAAAGGTGACTCCCTATGGAGGATAGCCAAGCGATTCGGGACAACCACTAAGTCCATACAATCCATAAACGGGCTTAAAAACACCCACCTGAAAATTGGTCAGGTGCTCAGGATATCCAGGCCCTCGACTATTGTCACAACTGTCAAGACCAAAAACTATAAAGTCATGAAAGGGGATTCACCCTACAAGATCGCCCTGAGGCACCAGATGAACCTCTCGGAATTCCTCAGGCTCAATCGACTTACACCACGGAGTAAAATCTTCCCCGGCCAGGTCTTGCTTGTTAAAGCTGAGTAAGAGCAACTCCCTTTCCTTCACAAACCGCACTCCATGTCGATACCTGAATTTAAAACAGTTGATACATTGAAAAAACTATGGTGGCTCCATGACTCCTTCTGGCATGCCGTTCTTATCAGGGAATTTGGGCCTGCCCGGGCCAACCGATTCAATCTTGAGGTATCTGAAAAATTGTTCCGAATGCTTACGAACACTCTTCTCCGTGAAAAGATCATTCAAAGGCCGGACACCATTCAAGACCTGATGTCCATCTTTAAGGCTGTCTGGAAAAATGCCTTTTTTGAAAATTTATATGTAGACAATCCCATTGTTTATAATGGGAATACTGCCATATGGACAGGGACCCGCTGTCATGCATACGATTCTCTTAAAAGAGCAGGTCTGCTTGAGGGATATGAATGCGGTTGTCAGGCCTTAAGAAGTGGTGTTATGAAGGCACTGCGCCTTCAACCCCTTCATGAGATCAAGGAAAGCCTTGTCAATGGGGACGAAAGGTGTGTCATCGAGATCACGTTTTCACAAGAGAAGCAAAAAATCACCCCCCTAAGACCGGACAGCACCCCTTAGGCATATTCCTCTACCACTTGCCCATGCCGAGCCTTGAACGGCAGGTAGGGCCATGGCGATCTCTTTTCAAATTGCGCATCTAAACTTCTTTCGAACTTGCCCGCCTCCTTTTCTTCGATTCCAGGCTTCTCGGCCTGGTGGTTTCAACCGGTTATGGGCGGGTGAAGCCGCCCCCCTCCGCTGTTCCCCTCGCCCGTTCGACAAGCTCAGGGCTCGGGGCCAGGGGGTCACCCATCCCATAACAGCTTGAAATCACGAAGGCCTTCCAGCAGTCACTCAGAAAAGACCGCGTCAACCTTAAAGCTCGCTATCGCTTTTTTCTTTAGCCTTAATCTTATTTATTATGATCCGATTCTTTATTGCAATAGGTCATTCCATGCGGCTCTTGAAAATAGATCCCCATGTCCCTCTTTTATTGCATAATGGAGGAACAAGGCAAAGCTTGCCCGCCATCAGTATGGCGGGGTATGGGACCTTTCGGAAGGCCGTATCTTTCGTATCAAGGCTCCTCCTCCCCGTGTTGCGGCCCGAGTCGCGGTCTGCGGTGCAACGACCTCATGGTTTCCACTATCTTCCTTTGCAGCAAATCGCAGTGAGGGCCGCTTACAACTCAGGAGTAGATACGGCCTGGAGAAGGGTGCCATGCCGAGCCTTTCGGCTTGGCTGTTAGCTGTTAATTTTTACCTATCAGCTTTTATCAGACATATTAACAATATTACTTTTGCCTTTCGCCTTAAGCCTTAGGCCATATGCCTCGCCAACATAAATGCGGACCATCACACCTTGAGACCGGTCAACTCAACCTTATCGGTCAAAAAGCGGTCAAAGGCATCATCATCCAGGCTGAATCTCTGCCCCAAGAACTCTTCGCTCATGGGCCCCGCGGAATAGACGGCCTTTGGCTCATCTGAAAAAACCGCCTTTACGATAATGTCGGCAATCAGCTCAGGTCCGGGTAGTGTGATACCCGCAAACATCTTGCCTGCTCCCGTACCTGCCGTCTCATATATCGGCTTATAATCAGGGTTTGTCCTTGCCATTAGATCGCCGGTCATTTGATTGCCTACCTCGTTAAACTCGGTTGCAATAACGCCCGGCCGGATGGTCACCACCCTTATCCCAAGAGGGCGCAGTTCAATGCGCAGTGCGTCGCTGATGGCCTCAACCGCATGTTTGGTTGATGCATAAACCCCACTCATGGGGAATATAAACTTTCCCACCATAGAACTGAGGTTGATGATGGTCCCGCTTCTAAGACCACGCATACCCGGCAGGCAGGCCTGGGTCACACGAATCATTGCGAACAGATTGACCTCAAACAACCGCCTGATGTCCTTCATAGGGACATCCTCAAGGGCTCCCCTTACACTGTACCCTGCGTTATTTATGAGTACAGTTACAGGGTCTTTTTGATCCGAGAGGTAGCTGCAAAATTCTTCAACGTTTTCCGGCACCGAGAGGTCCACCTGTTTAGGGATAAGGCCCTGAAACTGATCCGCGAGCTTTTGAAGACGATCCAGCCGCCTTGCTGCTGCTATCACTTGAAATCCCTTCTCAGCAAGTCTAATGGCGGTTTCCCGTCCTATCCCACTGCTTGCACCTGTGACTAAAGCTGTTTTTCCTTTTTCTTCCATCTTTCCCTCCTCAAACTTGATTGAATTTATGCACCCTGGAAAAAGGTCTCTTCCCCTTTTCTGTCCTGTAACTCAGGCAAAAACCCCATCCCTTTAACTGTGGGAAATCCATCCAATTCGGACATCTGTGTATCATCGATTGATGATAAAAAATTTAGATTATATCAAGGATCTCTTCGAGATTCTCTATCAAGTAGTGAGGATCAGGATCACCCGGTTGCATTACAGACCTCCCCTTTGTAGCCAAAAGAACCGTAACGGCCCCCGCCTCCTTTCCGGCGATTATATCGAAACGAAAATCTCCCACCATCAACAATTGAGAAGGCGGCAGTCCCATTTCGGTAGCGGCCTGAAGAACACCGTCCGGATGTGGCTTGGGCAGAGAGGTATCACGGGTGATTATAGAGGCAAAATCGTTTATGGAAACACCTCTGAATTTTTTGAGTGATTTTTTGACTGAAGCAAGACTGTTTCTTGTTAAAATTCCTAAGAGAAATTTTC
>CAZIXY010000160.1:0-7547 GCA_964543315.1 uncultured Desulfobacteraceae bacterium
TTAGCAAGGTTTTGTCTTGCTGCTGTATAGGTTATGGCTTCCATTTCATCACCTCATGTACAACATATTGTACATATTAAGGGCGAATTGTCAATATTTTTTTGCCCCATAGGGATAGGGACGCCCATCGCTGAGCGCCCCTCCCACATCACCGGACATACGGGTCACGCATCCGGCGATTCAGCAGACTAAGCAGAAGTAGGTCCGGGGAGAAACAGTCCAACAGATATGAAATGTAAAGGGGTCACCCATTAAAGGTCTACGTTATTTCTTTCTATTTGGTTTACGGTCAGATTGTACTGATCCGCACCAGTCACCCATCGGGATCAAGGCTGTGTGATTTATGCAACAATAAAATCACTGTGTGAACATCCGTTTCAAGAAAAAATGTGAAAGGAAATAGTGGATTAGCCAGGGACGTATTTAAGGTGAATCACAAAATAAATTGAAATGGAAAGGAAACAGGCAACGACCGGTGCCAAAATCCATCCAACAAATATGTTCGCCAAGGTACGTTTCCGCACAGTCCTGATCCCTCTGACAATTCCTACGCCCATAACTGCTCCTACCAAGGCCTGGGAAGCGGAGACCGGGACACCTACAAAAGCGTAGATATGGACTGTAACGGCTTCGGCCAAAACGACTATCAGGGCCGAAAACGCATCTAATCTAACAATCTCCCTCCCTACAGTTTTCATGACCGGCTTACTGAAGGTCAAGACTCCGAGAGCAATACTCAAACCTCCGATAAGGACGGCAGAAAACACTTTCAATTGACCGGATTCAACAAAGACCGCAGTAACGTTAGCAACATTATTCGCTCCAAGTGCATAGGCCCCATAGATCCCGGCACCAATCAACGAGAGTCGTATCAGTTTATCGGAATCGAACAGATTGACGTTTAGCCTGTTATAAAACCTCCCCAGCAATCTATAGAGGATAACCGCCGTTACCATCCCTCCAAGAGGCGTTCCAAGCCAGCATACTACAACCTTTTGGAGTCCCGCCAGGTATAATTGCCGATTTAGAAAACCCATTCCAAGAATGGCACCTACGACCGCCTGAGATGTTGAAACAGGCAGGCCCAGAATCGTCATTAGGGTCACAGTGACGGCTGCTGCAAGAGAACAAACAACCGCCTGCTCAACATTCAGCTGTGTTAATCCTTTTAGAGTCTCAATGCCGGGACCTCCCTCTAAGAGCGCTCCTAGAACAATAAATATTGAGGCCAAAACAGCTGCTGTCCAGAACCTGAGCATCCTGGACGCCACTGCTGAGCCAAAGATATTGGCCCCGTCATTGGCGCCTAAAGACCATCCTAAAAAAACACCGCCCAACAAATGTATCATTAGACAATTCTTTTCATACTAATGATGTTGATCCTTTTTGACACAGCGTCCACCTGATCGGAGATCTCGCCTATATCGATGACGAATTCCTTTAGTTGAAGCTTTTGGAACGGATCAAGATCCGAATCAAAGATCTTGGTAATAATGCTGCGTTCAATATGGTCGCAATGGCTTTCATTTTGGTCAATGGTAGCAACAAGTATCCTCATACCCCCTTTTCTCTTGAAAAGGACTTCCACCTGTTCCACCAGAAGATCACAACTTACGAGGGAAATACCTATGAGTTCCTTAACATCAGGTACGATAAATTCAGGAATAACCATTTTCTGAGTATTGATGGTGTAAAGAATCCTCTGGAATATACTTGGTATCCTATCGATCTCCTCAACTAGGACCATGATATCCCCTCGTGATTCAGGTATCAGGGCCTTACCGTACATAAGATTTTTTATTTCTTCACGAATATCGTCGGCCTTGGATTCGAACTTATGGGTCTGGCCTGTCAAAAAATCAAAATCCTCGCAGCGGCTGTTCTCCAGGCACAGATCTATTGCCTTGGAAAAATGATCTTTGACAATCCCCAGATTTTCAAGATAGCCATAAATCAAGGACTCAACCTGTCTTTGTTTTTTGAAGAGAAAATTGAGCATGCACGCCTCCATGTTAAAAATTCATGATCAAAGGATATGGCTTTTATGAACCCCAAAAAAGGGTTAGGATCATAGATAATCTGAGGAGCACAAAGTGACTAAAGTGATCTAAAGTGACTAAAGTTAAGGAATTCCAACCACAGCTTTAGGCACTTCAAACTTTAGCTCATTTTAGTCACTCTTAGTAGTAGTTTGTCCAGGCACATTTGAAGGATTCTGACCACGCCCAAAGGGCCTGGTTTTCAAAGATTCAATATGATCTCTTTATATATAAACTCCTTGAGTCTTATTCCGGGTCAAACAGCCGGAGGGCCAATTGCCTGAGCTGGTCATTATCCACGCGGGAGGGTGCATCTGTAAGGGGGCAGGTGGCACTGGTTGTCTTGGGGAAGGCAATAACTTCTCTGATAGAGCTGGCGCCCGTCATAATCGCCACAAGTCGGTCAAAACCCAAGGCCATGCCTCCATGGGGAGGAGCCCCGTATTTAAGGGCCTCTAATAAAAAACCGAATTTGAGCTGGGCCTCATCGGGAAGGATGCCCAAAATACCGAACATCTTCTTCTGAACGGCTAGATCATGAATTCTCACACTTCCCCCTCCAACCTCCACACCGTTTAAAACCAGATCATAGGACCTGGCCCTTACTTTTTCAGGGTGGTCCTCCAGCAGGGCAAGATCTTCCTCAACAGGGGCAGTAAAGGGATGGTGAACCGCTTCGACTCTCTCCTCCTCCTCGTTATACTCCAGTAATGGGAATCTGGTAATCCAGACAAAATCATGGCGGGCAGTATCGATCAGATTCATTCGCTTGGCCACGTCAACACGGAGTAGTCCCAAGGCCTCGTTGGCAACTTTTCGTTTATCGGACACAATCAGAATGAGATCTCCCGGTTCGGCATCCAATTTTTCATTTAATGCCTTTTTGTCATCTTCCCCAAAGAACTTATTCAGGGAGGACTGCCATCCCTTATCGGTGAGCTTGATCCAAGCCAAACCCTTGGCACCACAACCTGCTACAACTCCGCCAAGTCCGTCCAGGCCTTTCCTTGAAAAAGCCGGCGCACCGTTTTTTATCATGATAGCCTTGACCACGCCGCCGTCTTCAACAACATTCTTAAATACCCGGAAATCCGTTCTCATCGCAATATCTGTTATGTCATTCAGTTCCACACCAAACCGAATGTCAGGCCTGTCCGTACCGTACCGATCCATGGCTTCACTGTACTCCAAACGCCTGATAGGAAGGTCTATCTTGGACCCCAATATCTGCTGAAAAGTAACCGACATCATGTCTTCGAAAACACCCATGACCTGCTCCTCATCAACAAAGGCCATCTCCAAGTCCACCTGTGTGAATTCCGGCTGGCGGTCGGCGCGCAGATCCTCATCGCGGAAACAGCGCACAATCTGATAATATCGGTCAAAACCTGCAATCATGAGGAGTTGCTTGAAAAGCTGGGGAGATTGGGGCAGTGCATAAAACATTCCCTTATTAACCCGGCTGGGTACCAGGTAATCTCTTGCTCCCTCGGGCGTGCTCTTGGTAAGGAAAGGTGTCTCAACCTCAACAAAATCCTTTTCGTTTAGATACCTTCTTATACAGGAGGCGATCAAATGGCGATTGCGCAAAGCCTTGAATGACTCGGCCCTTCTCAATTCCAAATATCGATATTTCAGTCTCAGGCTTTCGGAGGCATCTACGGCGCCATCCACCTGAAAAGGGGGTGTTTCCGTGCGGTTCAGGATTTTCAGTTCCGTGACTTTTATTTCAATATCTCCGGTAGGCAAGCCGGGATTTTCCTGACCCGCAAGCCGAGGCAACACAGTCCCCTTTATCGCAATAACCCACTCGTTTCTCAGGATGTGGGCCCGCTCGTGGCTGCGCTTTTCAACGCCGGGATCAAAAACGATCTGCGTCATCCCTTCCCTGTCACGAAGGTCAATAAAAATCAGGCTGCCGAGGTCGCGTCTGCTGTTCACCCATCCCATCAACAGGACCTCTTGTCCGATGCTGTCCGCCCTGAGACTTCCACAATCATGGGTTCTTTTCCAGCCACCCAATGATTCGATCTTTATGTCTTCAAATTCATTCATTTGTCTAAAAATTTTTTCTGATATTCGTTACTATATCTTCAAGACCCACGTCCTCCTGGTCCTTTGTCTCCATGTCTCTGAGCACACCCTTTCCCGAGGACAGCTCGTCATCACCCACTATCAAAACCTTTTTTGCACCGAGGCGGCCTGCCTTCTTCATCAGCGCCTTGAGACCTTTTGAGCCGTAATGTGTTTCAACCCACAGGCCGACTTTCCTCAAATCCGTCACCCATTGAAATGCCTCCCTCTCGGCATTTTCTCCCAAAGCGGCAATAAAAAGATCAGGATATTTGATCTCGGGCAAGAACTCTTCCGTCATCAGGGCAACTACCCGTTCCACACCGACGGCGAATCCTATGGCGGGATGGTCCGGACCACCTAAAAGCTTTATCAGACCGTCGTATCGGCCGCCCCCCGCAACTGCGTTCTGGGCCCCCAATCTGTCCGTCTGTATCTCAAAGGTTGTCCTGGTATAATAATCAAGACCCCTGACAAGCTGATGGTTCAGCACAAAAGATACGCCCGACCTGCTCAGATAATCCTTTAGGGA
Organism: uncultured Desulfobacteraceae bacterium; assembly: GCA_964543315.1. Lineage (GTDB taxonomy): Bacteria > Desulfobacterota > DSM-4660 > Desulfatiglandales > Desulfatiglandaceae > JAFDHL01. The sequence goes on from CAZIXY010000160.1 coordinate 4,645, forward strand.
TTCAAAGTGCTTCCCGCATTCATCACAAAGGAAATCCATTATAGAGGGTGCTTCAGCCACAATCCTTTTGCACTTCTCAACTTTGCAATCAAAAACACGCAACGGGTTGGTTTCAGCTCTTCTTCTGCACTCAACACAAAGCGAATCAACCTTGCCGAGCAAAAAATCCTTTAGCTTACTTTTAAAGAGGGGCCTGCATGCCGAACATCCGAGGGAATTAATATGAAGCCTGAGCCCGGAAAAGCCTATGGAATCAAAAAGGTGCATAGCCAAAACTATGATATCCGCATCACTTCTGGGGCCTGGATCACCGAACAGTTCCGCATTAATTTGATGAAACTGTCTGAATCTCCCCTTCTGGGGCCTTTCATGTCTGAACATGGGGCCCATAGTGAAGAGTTTCTGTATGGGGTTTTTTTGGTAGAGCCTGTTCTGGATATATGCCCTGACAACGGAGGCTGTCGCTTCCGGCCTTAAGGTCATACCCCTTCCTTTGCTGTCCATCAGGGTGTACATTTCCTTGGAAACGATATCCGTCTCCGTGCCGATGCCCCGGCTAAAGAGTTCGGTTCTTTCAAGGATAGGGGTCTTGATCTCAAAAAAACCGAAGGCCTGAAAGAGCCTCCTTGCAGTCGATTCAAGCCTCTGCCAGCTTCCAACCTCGTCAGGAAGAACATCCTTGAAACCCTTGATCGCTGTAAACTCCAAACCTGCTTTATCTCCCGTGTCTTTGATTTTGCATGTCTTCTGTCAGATGGATCTATCCCCCGTCAATGGCTTTGCAGAAACGGTGAAACCTTCTTATACGGAATCATCTGCCGGCTTCTGTCGATTTTCCATGAAATACAACATGAGCGAGCTGCCGAAAAAACGTTTATTCAACAGCGATCTTTTTCGCTTTTCTTTTCCCGCTTTCTGATCCCTTTTTTTCGAGGTCATCTATCCTTTCCTCAACAAGGGACTGCACGGCCTTAAGGAACTCAATGCGTGACAGGTTCAGGTGTTCAAAAAAACCCGATTTCTTCCCCGAAACCTTTTCAAGGCCCATGAAAAATTTACCCACCGGACACAACGCTATCTCCGTTTTATCCTCTTTCTTGCCCATAATCTCCTCCTCTAAAATGGATGTGCAAGAATTCGCCCTCCAATGCAGCATTGACAGATTTTGAAGCAGCCATCTGCCTTGGAAGCAACACATGTCTTTTAAAACTCCCAACACGAACAATCAACTCATCAGAGACCCTGTTCAGTTCGACCTCCTCCTTCATAAGAAAGGGGAGCTTCATCGTCAGCCGGTATTCACCGTTTTTCTTGCTCAAATTGTAGGGTTCCCCCTTGAAAAATCGCCTGAGGGGATTTCTCCTCCCATAAACCTGATCGGCCAAGATTTTGAGGCTTTCATAGCCGAGAACTTCACTCTTGAAGAGATTAACGGGAAAAACGGGAACCGGGCTGAAATATTCTTCCGCCTTTTCAATATATTGTTCCTGGTTCTTTCTCCAGTCATTGAAATAGGTATCATTGATCTGCGGCGGAAGAATTCTGTTCATGATAATCCCATCAATACTCATCTTATAGAGGCAGAAATACATGAATGCTCGCTGTGTCTCCCTTAATACGATCTTTTCCGGATTGGTAACAAGTCGAACGGTTGTGATTTGCGGATCCGTCAGGATTTCATCCACACCACTTAATCGTTGAAACAAATACTCAACAGCAGCAAAATAGTCATCGCCGGGTATGGGAACATCGTACAATCTCTTGGCCACAGGTCCCACATATTTGGCTATCGCCCTTTCCATCTTGAATATCTTGTTTATATACCATTCCAAGGTTGTCGGAATACTTATAAACCTCAAAGACTCGCCGGTCGGTGCACAATCAAGTATGAGCACATCGAACTTTTCATCTCTAACATATCGGTTAATATAAAGAAGCAGGCTCACCTCCTCCATTCCCGGCAAAATGGCAAGCTCCTCTGCCAGGACCTCGTCCAGACCTGTGGTTTGCAACAGGGTGGAAATATATTTATGTATATCGCCCCAGTTGTTCTCGATCTCCTCCTGGACGTCCATTTCCTGAATCCACAAATTTTTTCCGACCTTTATCGGTTTACCCCTGTTTCTATCCAGCAATGATCTTTCCAGATCAAAAATATCCGATAGGCTGTGAGCCACATCCAGGGACATAATAACGGTCTTTTTCCCCATATCAGCGGCCCTCAAACCAGTGGCAGCAGCCACACTTGTCTTTCCGACTCCGCCCTTACCGGCAAAAAATATAATTCTCACGAACAGCTCCTCAGAAACAATCAATACCAAACATTTTCGTGTCGTCTAAAAAGTACCGCTTCGTCTTCAGGCTATACACATTTAAAGTCATCACCGGTTTTTTTCATTTTAGATAGATTATAATGACGGATGGCAAAAGACAAATACAATGAACAGAACGGTGACAACTAAATCAGATAATCAAGGTCCCTTAATCAATCGAAATTCCTGGAACGTGTTCCGGAATGAGTTACCGAGCCACGTTTTCGCGAGTCTAGGCCCGATAGCCATACAAATCCACAGGTTTCGTGGCCATAATCAGATGCACGATAATTTCTTCTTGGTTGTACTCGATAGATTTTTTGAAAAAGCATTTTAAATAAATAATTTCAATAAAATCCATACGCAAAAGATCTGAATTTTCTTAAATTCCACTATAAAGAGCACGTTGCATGATTCTTTTCTGCCCCAGTCGTCCTAAAATTTGAATTCTGAAATTTCTTTACAAAAATATATTTGTTTGTAATCTGAAATATTGACAATCCCGTAAAAAGTAAAACCCATTTAACAGGTTGAAATAATTAATAATAGCTACTATTTTTACTTGCCTTTTGGTTTACATTTTGGTATAAG
>CAZIXY010000161.1:0-7530 GCA_964543315.1 uncultured Desulfobacteraceae bacterium
TAAAGTGTTTACGATCTAGCTCTAGCTGTCTCTTAGCTTTCTCTAGATGCATATGGGCTCCTCTTGTGTCTTGAGAAAATCAATATCCTTTTCGAATAAGCCCCAAAAAACGCTTCCCAAAAAAATTTCTTCTCTCATTCTGATTCTTCTTCCTTTGCCCTTTTTGCCTGTTCAATCAATTCGATCAGCGAGGCCGTCTTCGTTATGGTAGACCGCTTGAAGGCCTTCTCCCATTCTTCCGGTGAAAGCTCTTTCCTCAAGTAGTCTTCAACCAAAAAATGATCATACCAGCAATCCAGGGTCTTAAAGCAGGGAAGACCCCTGTTCTCTGAACGGCAATATGAAAAATATATCTGGTGCCCCAATCTCGGACACCGGATAACATAATCGTCACCTGGGGGCGTACTCTTTCTTTTCATGATAGAATCACCGACAAAAAGATCCGGGCAGCATGAAAACCCGCCCCTGCGAAATGTGTGTTGACACCCGTACCGGGGCGGGTTTCATTTTGACTGCTGTTGATACCGGCCTGAGAACGAATCAGCCGGTAAATTGTCTCGGTTTTGGAAGGGGTTCGATCTCTTTTAAGGCCCGATCAATCTCTTCCTGAGGCAGTTCATGATCTGCGAGCTTGCCCGTCAGATAGGCCTCATATGCGGCCATATCCACCAGTCCATGCCCGCTCCAGTTGAAGAGGATGACCTTCTCTTTTCCTTCTTCTTTTGCCTTCAGGGCCTCCTGGATAACAACGGCAATAGCATGGTCGGTCTCCGGGGCGCTTATAAAACCTTCCGTCCTGGCGAAGGTAATTCCCGCCTCGAAGGTCTCAAGCTGCTGAACGGCGACAGGCCTGATCAGATTGTCCAAAATAAGCTGGCTGATCAGGGGTGCCATGCCGTGATACCTGAGGCCGCCCGCATGAATCGGTTCAGGTACGAAACCATGACCCAGGGTGTGCATGGGTAAGAGAGGAGTCATTTGGACCGTGTCCCCGAAGTCATAGGCAAACGGTCCCCTGGTCATTGTGGGGCAGGAGGCAGGCTCAACGCCTATGATGTCAATATCCTTGCCGTGTATTTTGTCACATACAAAGGGGAAACAGTTGCCGGCAAAATTGCTGCCGCCGCCCGCGCATCCGATGACAACATCAGGATAATCACCTGCAATTTCCATCTGCTTCTTCGTTTCAAGGCCGTTGATGGTCTGGTGCAACATGACATGGTTCAAGACACTTCCAAGCGAATACTTGGCGTTGTCGTCCATGACCGCCGCTTCCACGGCCTCACTGATGGCGATACCGAGGCTCCCGGGGGAATCCGGATTTTCCTCTAAGATCTTCTGCCCGGCCTTGGTCTCGGTGCTGGGACTTGCCACGCACTTGGCCCCCCAGGTTTCCATCATGAGGCGGCGATAGGGCTTTTGATTAAAACTGATCTTCACCATCCAGACATCGCACTTAAGGCCAAACATGGCACAGCACATGGACAGGGCGCTTCCCCATTGGCCTGCTCCCGTTTCGGTTGTGATCCGTTTGGTCCCGGAAATCTTGTTATAGTAAGCCTGGGCCAGGGCAGTGTTGGGTTTGTGACTGCCGGCGGGGCTCACGCCTTCGTTCTTGAAATATATCTTGGCAGGCGTTTCCAAGTGTTTTTCGAGGGCATAGGCCCTGTAAAGAGGAGATGGCCGCCAGATAATATATTTTTCCAGGACCTCTTCCGGGATATCTATCCATCGCTCCTGGCTCACTTCCTGCTCTATGAGCGGCATGGGAAAGATGGGTGCCAGATCATCCGGACCTGCCGGTTGGCCGGTCCCGGGGTGAAGCGGGGGTTCCATCGGTGTCGGCATATCCGCTGCAATATTGTACCATTGCCGTGGCAGCTCCGACTCGGGCAGAAAAATCTTTTTTCTCTCCATAACTCCTCCTTTGTTAAATGTTAATGGGGACTTCGATTCTCGGCAACCCTGCCAAAAACCTCCTTTGACCAATTTTCAAGACACAAATCCTGATTAACTTAACAGGATGTTTACAACTCAATTCTTTTTGCCGAAAGAACATTTTCCAGAACACGGACCTCTTCCAAGATCTCATCATTCACGACCGTGCTGGTGGTCAGGAGAATGATATTCTGTTTCTTCTCCTTTTCCTCACCAACATGCATGCGACTGATATTGATCTTATTGTTTCCAAGTGTGGTGGTGATCCGACCTATGACACCCGGGCGGTCTTCATTTTGTATGAAGAGTATGTGCCCCTCGGGAATGGCCTCCAGATAAAAATTGTTGATGCGGATTATTCTCGGGAGACTCTTTCCGAAGATGGTTCCGGAAACGATGTTTTCGCCCTCCAAGGTCTTCACCTTCAGCATGATCAGGCTGGCAAAATTCTCGGATGTCCTGGTTTTAGATTCCACCACTTTAATGCCCTGATCAGCGGCAACATAGGGTGCGTTGACGAAATTGACGGCATCCTTGCGGATCGGAGTGAGAAGTCCCTTGAGCATGGCCGTTGTCAAAGGAGTGACATCGTAATCGGTGATCGCGCCCAGATAGTTCATCTGTGCCTCCAGGATGCCGCTGCGTCCAAGCTGGGTTTGCAGTGCCCCCATTCTTTCCACGAGTGTGATATAGGGCCGAAGGATACTCATCAGTTCGCTGCTGATACTGGGGACATTGACCGCGTTCTTGACAGAGCCGTGGAGGAGATAAGCCGTGATTTGACTGGCAACATCCCTGGCTACATTGTCCTGAGCCTCCATAGTGGAGGCGCCCAGGTGAGGGGTGCAGATGAAATTCGGAAGGCTCATGAGTTTTGATTTTCCGGGCGGTTCCGTGACAAAAACGTCCAGCGCCGCCCCTCCCAGATGCCCCGATTCCAGAGCCTCATAGAGGTCCTCCTCGTTCACGATCCCCCCGCGAGCACAATTGATCAGCATGCTGCCCTCTTTCATTTTTGCCATGGCCTCACGGTTGATCATGTTAGTCGTTTCATCGGTTCTGGGTGTGTGGATTGTGATGTAATCGGCCCTTGCGAGCAGTTCGTCAAAGGAGACAGGCTCAAGATCAAGCTTTTCAAGTACATCCGGTCTGATATAAGGATCATACACAATCACCTGCATCTTCAACCCCTTGGCCCTTTCAGCAACAATACGTCCAATATTACCCGATCCGACCAGTCCCAGGGTCTTGTTGAAAAGTTCCCTCCCTTTCAGCTTCTTCTTCTCCCATTTACCGTCCTTTAAAGAGGCGGTTGCCTGGGGGATATTGCGTGAAAGGGCCGTGATCATGGCGATGGTGTGCTCGGCAGTGGTGACGGTGTTGCCTTCCGGGGTGTTCATGACTACGATCCCCCGGCGGCTGGCGGCCGGGATGTCCACATTGTCCAGTCCTATCCCTGCCCTGCCTATGACCTTCAGATTATGGGCGGCCTCAATGAGATCTGCTGTAACCTTTGTGGCACTTCTAATGATAAGCCCATCATACGGGCCGATGACCTCCTTGAGCGCATCGGGGGACAGACCGGTATTGACATCCACGTCAATATCCGGGGTTTCCCGAAATGCCTGCACACCGATATTCGATAGCGGATCACTGATAAGTACCTTCATAAACCACCTTCCTTCGAGAACACATCTCACAATGGGCGCTCTCCATTCCCATCCTGCTTCAAAGCGGGATGGATGACCTGTTATGAGTCCGTCAATGATCGAAATATGAAAAGCTACAGAAGTTTAAATATCCGGTAGGTCTTTAATTGGTCAAGACTGTTAATTCAGTGACAAAACGGTGATAAAAAATCACTATTCATCGAGGGATAACAGGTAAGACCTGAGATTGATGCCTTTATTCTTCAGACCGAGCTTACTCCTCAACTTGTATCTGTGTGAAGAGATGGTATTTAGCGAAGTGCCCAATAATTCGGCTATTTCTTTATTCATAAGCCCTTCCTTCACAAAATGGGCGATACGGATCTCCATTGGAGTAAGATTCAAAAAGCTTGATGACAGTTTGCTGATCAGGGGGGAGGTGATGTTATTGAGATTCACTTCGAGTGTATTAATGAGGATCATTTGATCTGTATTTAAAAAACTCTTTTTTAATCTGTTAATATACGGAATAACCAGTTGCTTCACATTTGACAAAATGTTCTCTTTATCCTCTCTTTTTTTCTTTGCCATCTGCTTCAATACAACCTTGAGCGCAATATTGGTTTCTTCAAGTTTGCGAGATTTAGTCCTCAACTCCTCTTTCCTCTTTTTCAGGTCTTCCATGATTCTCGTCAATTCATTTGTACGCTCTTTTACCATATCTTCAAGGTGATCACGGTGTTTCTTCAATTCATATTCGGACTGCTTACGTTCGGTTATATCGACTCCCAGGGCAAAAAAGTAGTCAAGCTCCCCATCATTTTTTAGAACATGTCGGCTATGCCACTCCACAATAAGTTCATTCCCGTCTTTTGTCACCATCCTGCTCTCGTTCATTGCCATAGAGCCGTTCTCGGGAAAAGTCCTCACAATTTTACGCAAGCCAGGCCAATCAGACTCGGGAACGAAAGTACTTAAGTAATTCTTGCCAACCACTTCATCGTGCGTATAGCCAGTGGCCTTCAGCATCGCCTCATTCATAAGAAGCGTGCGTCCATCCGAAGCGATGGCAACGAAAAATGCGGGAGAAGTCTTTATCAAATTAGCATTAAACTCCTTTTCCTTTCGCAACGCTTCTTCCATTAGCTTATAATCCGTCATATCACGGCTGACAACCGCTACCCGCGCCACCTTTCCTTGCGCGTCACGGACGGGATCAATAGTCGTATCCATCCATCTCCCTTTGCGCCGGTCTTCATAACGAAAGGATTCTCCTGAACGAACCGCCCTATCATGATACGACTTTCTACGTTCGGCCACAGGGCCGGAAAGTAATTCGAAGGCATTTAAGCCGATGAGTTCCTCTATGCTCCTACCGAGTCCCCGGGCCGCCGTTTTGTTCAGGGCGAGAATATTGCCTTCGATATCCAAGAGCAACGCGCGATCGTTAGGTGCGTTCAAAAGCGCCCTGACAGTCTCCTCGCTTTTCCTGAGTTCGTCCTCCAACCGCTTTCTTTGAAAAAACTCCGGGACATCGATCGTTCCAAAATCGGACACTTTTCTGCAATTTTTCGCGTTGTAGCGGGAGATGTATTGTTCTATCTTTGAAGGAGGCGCCATAATAAAACGGCAGCGCTCATCGCCCTTTGCCCGGCATTCAACTTCAGCCGCTACCAGAGAGATGCCGAAACTCTCCTCACACCACCCCGAGGAATATCCGGCATTCATGATGCAGACGGGAAACGCCGTATCCTTCTTGCTTTTCAGCCAGGCATCGGCCTCAAAGGAGAAAGGATGGTCATAAATCAGATAATAATTCTCATCCGGTGTCGGGTTGGACGCTGGTGATATGTCCACAAAAGCCCAACCTGTGTAAGCAAAATGAACGGGACCGGCCGAAAGCTTATCTATTGGGTTGGTGACCCCCATTTTTGAGTAAAAGCTTTTTGCATCCGCCTTGCCAATGGCATGCGCCATATCAAAAAGAAAATCGGAGGCAACGGTCCGGGCCTCTTTTATGCCCCGATCCTGGTACAGCGACGTTACCAGGTCAAAAAATTCCTTGGACATGGAAGCGGCTCGCACCAGGATGTAGCGTTCACCGGAAAATTCAATCAAACCTCGCTCCGGATTCTCATCCCTATTCTGAAAATATCGTTCCACATAATCTTGAGCGTTGAGAAAAACAGAGATCAAAGGCTCAGGAACACGTACGGTATTAAGAGTCTTTTCCGGTTCGCCCGCCATTTTCTACCCCAATAGCCAAAATTGCGATTTAATTTCCGGCAATTTATTATTCGTCAAGCCTGTAATATGTTGAAAATAAAGAGAAAAACTAATCTACTTGAAAGGAGGCGGAAATGAAGCCGACTTTACAAAAGCCTCCTTGATTTGGTTTGCCCTAACATCTGCCGGCTACTATTTTTTTAATTCCGATTTCCCTTTTTCCGGGAACACCAAAATTCCTTCTTCGGAGCCTCCCGTAAACACTCAATTCCCCAAAATATTCAATCCCTTTATCCCTTTTCCTTGAGAGCGGCCAGAATTTTTTCCGGGGTAATGGGCAGATCTCTGATCCTGACTCCGACTGCGTCGTAAACGGCATTTGCAATTGCCGGTGCCGTGGGAACGAGGCCCGGCTCTCCCACTCCCTTTGCCCCGTAAGGACCGTCTTCATCCAAAGGCTCGACGATAACAGGCTCTATGGGCACGACGTCCAGGGCGGTGAGCATCTGGTAGTCGCGAAAACCCGGATTCATAACCCTTCCTTTCTGCACTTTTATCTCTTCCGTAAGGCCATAGCCCACGCCTGTGTAAGCCGCACCGTAGACCTGGCCCAGCAATAAGGTTGGATTCATTGCCTTTCCGACGTCATGGGCAGCGACGAGATTCAAGATTTTAACCTCACCTGTTTGTTCATCCACCTCTACCTCAACACCGGTGGTGCCAAAGGCGTAGGTCTGTGAAAGATTGCCCTTGAGCTCCCTGTCCAACATCTCAGTAGGCGGATCATAGAAGGCCTCTGCCACAACCACCTTGCTTTCCCCGACTCCCACGTGGAGCCCGCTTCTCAGGATGTGATCTACCGGAACCCTGAAGTAGGGATGATCGGGCTCACTCTTAGGAAAGATCATCCGGTCCCTGATATCCAGATTTTCAGGATTTGATATGAGGCCGTAATCAAGCTCCGGTTCAACGAAATCGGGATCTTTGCGCTTTTTACGCTTAAAGCCGCCTTTAACGATCTTGGGCATATATTCCACGGCCATGTCCAGAATCTGTTTCTTGGCCTTTGCGCATGCCCTGACTGCAGCGTTGCCCGCCATGAAGGTATGCCGGCTTGCATGGGTTCCGGCGTCCCACAAGGCCAACGCCGTATCCCCGAAGGTCAGGAAAACGTCCTCGGGTCTGAATCCCAATGCCTCCGCAACAATCTGGGTAATCACCGTGGGAGACCCCTGGCCCTGGTCTGTCCCGCTTTCAATCACATCCACATGCCCGTATTCATCCACCTTGACCATCATGCCGTGCCCATCCGATTTGGTGACCCTGGCGCCTCCTGCAACATGGATAAGCGAGGCCATTCCAAGACCCCGGCCCTTCTGTTTTCCCCTTTTTTCGTCCCAGTTGAGTTTTTCCTTCACCGAATTGATGCATTCCTCGAATCCACAGGAGGTTATCTTCAACCGCATGGGGGTTTCATCACCTGAACGGTTCCTGTTGATCAGCCTGAACTCCGCAGGGTCGATGCCCGCCTTTTCGGCCAAGGTATCCATTGATGTTTCCACGGCAAAAGTGGCTTGCGGGTTCCCATAGCCCCTCATGGCCTGGCAGTAGATATTATTTGTGTAAATGCACGTGGCTTTATAGAACACATTGGGGACTCGATAGAGCGAGGACATGGGCATAATCATCACGGAAGGGGTCGCGGCTCCCCAGGATG
>CAZIXY010000162.1:0-7523 GCA_964543315.1 uncultured Desulfobacteraceae bacterium
GTGCAGACCAGGATGGACTCATGGCATCGGCTGCATTTTTCAACGGAATGATCAGCCGCAAAATCCTGCCAGTGGCGTTTCTGGTTCGGTGTCAGCATACCGCTGCCGTTACAAAGGGGACAGATACTTCCTATTGACTAATATTTCTGACTTGCTATCATTAAAAACTGTGAATTTGATAAAAATGAAACAATAGAAACCATAAATAAAATGATTCGATATCGGTCACTAAGCACAATTTTTGCCTTATTGGCAGGTCTTCTATGTCTCAACCTTTTGGGTTGCGGGGAGAAAGCGGAGACCAGCGAAAATAAGGAAGCCCAGGTCGTAAAGGTCAAATTTGTAAAAGTGAGCACTGTTAAGCTTTCGTCTCCTAAGGGTGAAATTGAGTATGTGGGTGTGCTGAAGGCCCACCGTAAAGTTACGATAGCCAGCGAAATGAGTGGAACCATTGATAAGCTCTATTTCGAGAAAGGTGACAGGGTAAAAAAGGGCCAGCTTCTTGCAGAAATAAGCACGAGCAGTATGCGTCTGAAGGTCCAGCAGGCAAAGGCTGCGCTTGCCGCAGCCGAGAGCAATCTGGAAAAAATCGAGAAGGGCAGCAGACCCGAAGAAATTCTCATCGCCGAGGCTGTCCTGAAAGAGGCTGAAGCGGCCCTGTCAGAGGCTGAGAAAAATTACAGGAGAGTGAAGGACCTTCATGAATTCAAAGCGGCCTCAAAAAGTGAATATGATTCGGCCAAGCGGACGCTTGAAACGGCCCAGGCAAAGGTGGAATCTGCCAAGCAGCAACTAACCCTTTCAAGACAGGGGCCTCGGGCAGAGGACCGGAAAGCTGCCCGTGCCAATATGGAGCAGGCAAAAGCCACCCTAGCGGTTGCAAGGGATTGGTTGAGAAAATCAAGATTGATTGCGCCGAGCGACGGCACTATCGCTTTTCGAGATGTAGAAGAAGGTGAGGTGATTGTGGTCCCACCGGTTACAGTCATCACACAGATTGTTGATCTCGAACATTTGAAAATCAAGTTGTCGTTAGGCGAAAAAGATATCCATATTTTAGAGGATCACAAGCGCTTTAAATTCACTATAGACGCCATCCCCGAAACACAATTTTCATGCCGGTTGACTTTTCTTTCACCTGTGGCTGATCCTGCAACCCGTTCTTTTCCGGTGGAGCTTATTGTGGAGAAACCTGACAAGCGCATGGCAGATGGTATGACCGTCAGGGTTAAGTTACCGGTAGTCTTTAAAAAAGCGACCATCAAGCTCCCTTCGGCCTGGCTCTCAGAGGAAAACGGAAAGATGGGATTTTATATTGTTGAGGATGGAAAGGCAGTATTCAAACAGGTTACGCTTGGGAGCTATTATGACCAACGGGTAGAAATCCTCTCTGGACTGACCGAAAAAGAATTGGTAATCACTACTCCTTCGGGACTCAAGAGCGGAGACGCTGTAAGGTATTAATGGGTATTTGGTATTGAATTCCGGGTGTCGAAAATCCCGCAACCAAAAGGACATAAGATAAGGGGACACTCCTCTTCCGGGGTCAGGGGAAAAGTCTTTTCTCCTTATGCCTCACACCCTGTGTTGCCACTTAAACCAGGTTGATCAAAACAACTTTATCGTAACCGGGCAAACCTGTGCTTGACAGCATAGGAGGTTCACAGATGCTATTAACTCGAATCGGACTTTCAAGACCCGTCGTTGTCCGAATGATCCTGCTCCTGATCGTGATCCTGGGTATTTATTCCTACAACGCCATGCCCCGCTATCTGGATCCAGATATTACGATCGGAGAAGGTATGGTTGTTACAATCTGTCCCGGATTTTCGCCTGAAGAGATGGAGAAACTGATCACCAATAAGATTGAAGATGAACTTGAGGGCATCTCTGAAATCAGGCGATATGAATCAGATTCCTTTGAAAGCACTTCCAAGATCCGTATATTATTTACAACTCGCCTCTCAGAATACGAAATAGATCAGGCCATGCAGGAGGTGAGAAATGCTGTGGACAGTGTGGAAGATCTCCCCGAAGAGTCAAAAGTTCCGAGGGTTATTGAGCTCGACGTTGCGATTTTTCCCGTCTGCATGGTGGGCCTGGCAGGTAACCTGCCCATGATGCAGCTACAGGATATTTCAAAGGATGTTGCGGATACATTAGAAAATATCGAAGGTGTGTCCGAGGTAGAAATTTTTGGAGAGAGGGAAAATGAAATTTGGGTGGAATTGAACCCACGTCGTATGTCCGCCTATGGCATCTCCATTCCGGAACTGGCACAGGCAATTGCCAACCGCACCAAAAACCTTCCCGGTGGTGAGATGGAGATGGGAAGCCACGAGTCGTCCATACGGATGGTTGGAGAGCCGAGAAAGCCTGAAGATCTGGGAAATATCGCACTTAAAAATGTGAAAGAAAGCACTGTTTATCTTCGTGATGTCGCTCAGATTACTCCCACTTTGGAAAAGCCAAGAACACTTACTTTTATTGAAAAGAAAAAGGCCCTGGTTCTTGCCGTAAAAAGGAAAAGAAACACAAACATGGTCCAGATCGTGGATGATGTGAAGTTCCTTATGAAAGACATTTCTGCCCAATATCCTGGCCTGAAAACCACACTCTATTTTGATCAGTCAAGAGAGATCAAGAAACGAATCAATGAACTCCAGACCAATGCATCGCTGGGCATCATTGCGGTATTTTTCATATTGCTGATTTCAATGGGCATACGTAATGCCCTTTTTGCTTCCGTGGGGATCCCGGTCTCCTTTCTCCTCACCTTTATACTGATGAGGGCCTTTGGACTTTCCATTGACGGCGTATCCCTTTTCGGCCTGATACTTGTTTTGGGTGTTCTTGTTGATGACGCGATTGTTGTGCTTGAAAATATATTTCGATACATTGAAAACGGCAGGCCACTAAAACAGGCAACCCTTGAGGGAAGCCGTGAGGTGCTGGCCCCGGTGCTGGCGTCCGTTTCAACAACCATGGCCGCCTTTTTCCCTATACTTATTATGGTAACCGGAATCATAGGGCGATACCTGGCCACTTTGCCTAAAGTCGTAATTTTTGCACTAATGGCCTCGCTTTTTGAGGTTTTTTTTATGCTTCCATCTCATGTTGTGGAACTGACACCCAAAAAGAGCGTCCAAAATGCAATCAAAAGAAGGTTTGATATATTTACTCCTGTAAGAAAGTTCTATTATCCCTATTTGAGGATTATCCTCCGCCATCGCTACATTTCAGTGCTGTTGATCGTTTTATCAACACTTCTTGCGTTTTTTCTTTATTTCCAGACCGATTTTGTCATGTTCCCAAAGAGCGATGTGTTCCCGAGATTTAATATCTATTTTGACCTTCCGGTGGGCTCAACTCTCGAGAGGAGCAAAGACACCGTCCTGGCGGTCAGCGATCTGGTGAGAAAACGGATAGGAGATGAGTTGGAGGCCCCCATAGCTATTGCGGGAATGAAAGAGGTCAATTATGAGCCTATTTTCGGTACGCATTACGGGATGGTGAACGTCATTTTGAAAACGGGAAAAGAGAGAAAGCACAGTGTTGTGGAATTGATGGAAGGTGTCAGGGAAGAGGTGGGGAGGCTTTTGACGGCTCGTGGTGTGAATTCATTCGTGTTGGAAAGGATGCTCGAAGGACCTCCGGTTGGAACGGATCTTGATCTGAAGATCCAATCTCCAGACTGGGCGACCTCAGCTGAAATTTCAAGGCTCCTTCAGAAGGAACTGTCCAGACATAAAGGGATTGTGGATATTCAGGACGATTTTTCAAGAGAGAAGCAGTTCATGGAAATTACCGTGGACGAGGCAAAGGCAAGAAGACTCGGGATTGATCAAAGCGTTTTGGTCATGTCGGTCCAGGCCGCCTTTTATGGCCTGCCCGTTGCAACCTATAATCAGGGAGATGAAGAACAGGATATTAAGTTGAAATATCTTCGTGAATACAGGCATGACTTTGACGACCTCCTCAATTTGAAGGTCGCGGTTCCGGGATACAGGGAGGTCCCCCTAAAAGAGCTGGCTGAGATAAGTCTTGCACCCGGGTTCCATAATATAGGCCATTACAATGGGAAACAAACTGTTCGCCTTACAGCGAACATCAAAGATATTCAGACGAATAGAAATGGAATATCGGGCTTTTTGGCCAATTTGAGTGGAGAGAGGATGACCGCCGTGAAGGCAAACAAGATTGCACGAGACCAATTTAACAGCATCAAGGCCAGTTTTCCGGGAGCCAGAATGATTGCCGGCGGACTCCAGGATGAGACAAATACATCTCTCATGGAACTGGGCAAGGCGGGTATGTTGGCAATTTTTCTCATATTTTTTATTCTCACGCTCCAGTTCAACTCCTTCACCCAGCCCTTTATAATTATGATTACTATCCCTTTTGCTACTCTGGGGGTCATGGTAGGGCTTATTGTAAGCAACAATCCATTGACATTTGTCACGCTGATAGGCCTTTTAACCCTTACCGGGATTGTGGTAAACGATTCCCTGGTCCTGATCGATTTCATAAACCGATATCGTAAAGAGCATCCAAAACAGCTCTATCTGGCTATTGTAAGGGGTTGTCATGTTCGTATGCGTCCCATTATACTCACGTCCCTGACGACCATTTTCGGCCTGGCACCCATGGCATTCGGCCTGGGCGGTAAGTCCATTTTCTGGGCCCCTCTGGCCACTGCCATCATGTGGGGACTTGCTTTCGCCAGCGCCCTTATTCTCTCCATGGTCCCGGCCTATTATGCAATTCTTCAGGATATTGGTTACATCATAAGGCACAGGAGGCGCAGGAAGGCGGACACCTTGCGAGAAATAAAGGAGGCTTTTCAGTGTGAAGAGCTGGCGCCGTATATGAAAATTAAGTAAACTTCTCGCGCATCAAACAACTTATTGAAAGCGATCATTTTTTTTGGAATCTTAGTTTTGCCTCTAAAGGGCGCCAGGCATAAGGCTCAGGGCATGAGGGACATGAGATGTCTAATAAAAGGAGTGGATTATGAGCAAGTTGGTAAAAGATGATCAATGGGTGTGGGTGGTTATCCAGGATCCGGGCGGAAGCGAACAGTTCCTGGGGCAGCATGATACGGAAACGGATGTGTCTTTTATTCCAGCCTTTCTTGAAAAGGAGGAGGCAGAGAAGGGTCTTGGATTGCTTCAGCGTGAGGAAGGTCGAAAATATGAGGTCCATGCCATTCTGTTCGAGGACCTTTCCCGACGTGCCACCGAGCATGGTTTCCGGTTATTCATCCTGAACGGGTCCGGCGATGTGCTTGAAAAAATTTGATACATCGGATGAATACCTTTTTCGCGGAAGGGTGAGCACATGTTAAACGGCCGTCCCATGATGGATCTAAAGGTAAGAACCTTGGGACAGCCATTTCAGCCTTGCATACCCGCCTCTTGATCCACCCGAAAAAAATATTAAAGGAAAACAACCCGATGATCAAGATGTTACTGGCGGACGATCATAATATCGTCCGTGATGGGTTTCGACGCATTGCAGAAGACGCAGGCGATATGCAGGTCTTCTCAGAGGCTGCAGATGGAAAGGAGGCAATTGAGCAGGTTAAAGAATCAGTGCCTGATGTGGCCGTTATCGATATCTCCATGCCGGGTATGGACGGCCTGGAATTTATCAATCAGCTTCATTCTTTGTATCCTGATCTGCCTATTCTCGTTTTGACCATGCATGAAGAAGAGCAGTACGTGGTTAGGTCCATTGGCGCGGGGGCAAGGGGATATGTCACCAAACGATCGGCACCTGAGGAATTAGTGAAAGCGATCCGGAAAGTTCACGAAGGGGGACGCTATCTTGCTGAATCAGATGCTGAATCCCTTGCCGTCCGGATGGCCAAGGGTTCACGTGACCTGTCCCCGCTTGATATACTGTCTGATAGAGAAGTCCACGTCCTAAGGCGCCTCGCGCTGGGCCAGACCAACCGTGAAATCGCGGAGGCGTATAACCTGAGCATTAAGACCGTGGATACCTATCGCTCCCGTTTGCTCATGAAACTCAACCTTCGAAATAACGCCGATCTGTCGAGGTTTGCCATTCAGAACGGACTTATAGAAGTGTGATTGTTTTTACTGATAGCTGCTGTAGGAAAATTTCTTACAGAGAAATCAGAAATCGTCTGATTTACAGAGATCTTTCCCTCTGTTTATACTCTCTTACAGTCTCTATGTGACGTTGTGCATTTTTTTATCAGGGTTTCGGTTTATTAGAATGCCTAACTTTAAGAAGGGGGGTGTATCATGAAAAAGGTCTTTTGTGTTATGGGGGCTCTGTTATTTGTTTTTATGATGACTGCGGGTCCTGTTGCCGCCGAAGCAATAAAGGTAGGGGTTGTTCTTCCACTAACCGGTAAATTGGCCAAATTTGGTGAGATTGAAAATAAGTCATTTTTAATGGCCGTGGAAGAGATTAACGCCGCGGGAGGCGTCAACGGCAAGAAGATAGAGTTGATCATTGAAGATACGACCGGAAAACCGGATGTGGGTCGCTCCGCCATTGAGAAATTGATCTCTCGCGACAAGGTCGTGATTGTGGGCGGGGGGTATTCGAGTTCCGTTACCTGGGCTTCCGTGGCCGTGGCCCAGCAGAGAAAGGTCCCGTTTCTGGTCAACACAGGATCCGCCGATAAAATTACCGAGCAGGGGTGGAATTATATTTTCAGAATGAACCCGCCCGCCAGTGAGTACCCGAAGCCGTTTGCCTCTTTTCTCCAGAATGTGGCCACGGATGTCAAGAAAGTTGCCATCCTCCATGAAAACTCGCTTTTCGGCCAGTCATCATCAAAAAAGTTTGCAAAAAATGTGTAAAATCGTTGGGTCTCAATGTCATCATGAAAGAAGGTTATGAGGCGGGTGCCGTTGATTTTAAACCGCTCCTGGTAAAGGTCAAGTCCAAGAAACCTGACCTGATTTACATGGTCTCCTATATCATGGATGCTGCTCTCTTGATTCGACAGTCCCAGGAACTTAACCTGAATCCAAAACTCTTCTTTGGGGGCGCCGCCGGGTTTACCCTGCCTGAATTTCAGAAAAATGTGGGGGCCGGGTCCGAATATATTTATTCCACCACCATCTGGACTCCTTCTGTTCCTTACCCCGGGGCCAAGGAGTATTATGACAAGTTTGTGGCGAAATACAATACCCCGACGGAATATCATGGTGCGGAGGCTTATTCGGGCATGTACGTGATTGCCGATGCACTGAAAAGGCCTAAATCCCTGACTTCAAAGGATGTGAGAGACGCTCTGGCCAAAACCGATATGATGACCGCATTCGGTCCGGTAAAGTTCGTTTCTTACGGGAAAAAGACGCAGCAGAACAGTCTTCCCACCTTTCTGGTTCAGTGGCAGAAGGGAAAACTCGAGACGGTATGGCCCAAAGAAGTCTCAACGGCTAAATTTGTCTATCCGTTTCCCAAGTGGAATAAAAGGTAAATAGTCGACCCTGAAAAACAGGATAAGAAACTGATTTAATTGCACAAAAGATACGATT
>CAZIXY010000163.1:0-7501 GCA_964543315.1 uncultured Desulfobacteraceae bacterium
AGACTTGCCTTCTGGATGTTAGTCCCGACATTCAGTGTCGTCCTGGTCTTTATTGTTTTCCCGGTGATCTGGAACCTGTGGCTGAGCCTTAATCCGGTCTCTCTCGGGGATCTTCGAAGTATATCGTTTTTAGAATGCAATATGACACTGGAGAATTTCAGGAAGGTTTTCTATGATCCTGATTTCATGACGGTCCTCAGGACCACATTGATATACACTTTCTGTGGAAGCCTTTTGTCTATTCTTCTGGGATTTATGGCGGCACTCCTGGTCCACGGGCAATTTCCCGGTCGGAGCCTGTTAAGGGGGCTTTTTATCTCTCCGTACATCGCCCCTGTAGTGGCAGTTACCTTTACCTGGAGTTTTATACTTGATCCACAGTTGGGGGTCCTCAATTGGTTGGCCGTGAAAGGGGGCCTCTTGGCGCAGCCAATACCCTTTTTTTCGCAAAGGTCCCTGGAACTGGAAATCATGGGAATTGGGTTGTCATTACCGCTTGCACTCATTTCAGTGATCCTGTTCGAGGGCTGGCGCTATTTTCCATTTGCCTTCCTGTTTATTCTCGCGCGTCTCCAGGCCATACCGGATGAACTCTATCACGCGGCATCCGTCGACGGCGCGAGTCCGTTTCAGAGGTTTTACCATATTACCCTGCCGAATCTTTCAACGGTCCTGTCGACCCTCTTTCTTTTCCGGTTTATATGGACTATCAACAAATTTGACGATATCTTCCTTTTAACAAGGGGTCAGGCGGGCACAAAGGTTATGGCCATTAAAGTGTATGATTACGCATTTGGCGCGTTTGATATTGGGGCAAGTTCAGCGGTGGCCATGGTCCTTTTTGGAATTCTGTCAATTTTCATTTTTGTTTACTTTTGCTGGATGGTGAGGAGCAACAGTCTGTAAAAGAAAAAAGGTTGGAAGGAAACATAACGCCCTCATCGCAGCAAAAAGTTGTTGCTGCCTTATTCTGTGTGTCTTGTGGTACTTTTTAATGGATGGAGATTGCAGAAGATGAGTCGGGAGCAGCTGGAAACGGCCGTTATCAGGATTCTCAGGATTGCCGGCCTTTTATTCTTTGCAGTAATTGTGGCCTTTCCCTTTTACTGGATGATTGTCTCTTCTTTCAGGTCCCTGGAGGAGCTTCTCCTCAATCCGGCCAATCCTGGATTGAATTTAGGCAATATCGATTTTCGGTCCTATTATGAGGTCATTTTCGAACACGGTTTCGCACGGTATATTTCAAACAGTGTGTATATATCGGTAATTACGGTTGTTATCACCGTGTCTCTCGCAACAGTGGGCGCCTATGCCGTCACGCGGCTTCGTTTTCGAGGGCGCGCCTTTATGTCCTATAGCGTATTGGTGGTCTATATGTTCCCGGCCATAGTACTGGTCATTCCTCTGTATGTCTTGTTTTCCCGGATGGGACTTCGGGATTCGGTTCATGTGCTTATCCTGGTCTATCTGGCCCAGACCCTCCCTGTGGCCCTTTATATGCTGTGGAGTTATTTTAAGAGCCTGCCCCTTGAGATAGAGCATGCAGGGCTTATCGACGGGTGCAGCCGTTTCGGTGTGATCTGGAGGATTGTCATTCCCCTTTCGGCCCCCGCTTTAGCCAGTGTGGCCCTGTATACCTTTATGATCGCATGGAACGAGTTCCTGTTTGCTTTTATGTTCCTGGACACCCCGGAGAAATTTACCCTTTCCAGGGGAGTGGTTCAATTGGCCGGAAGCGTGCATCTCTCAAAACAGCTGGTCATGGCGGCCTCGGTTCTGGTTACTCTGCCTGTTCTGGCCGTGTTTCTGCTGTTTGAACGTCACCTGGTTCGGGGTCTGACGACCGGGGGCATGAAGGGTTGAGTATGGCATCGGTGACGCTTAAGGGAATTACAAAAAAATTTGGGAAGACAACAGCCTTATCCAACGTGGATCTGCACGTGGAAGATGGAGAATTCTGCGTGCTTTTGGGGCCTTCCGGATGCGGAAAGAGCACACTGCTCAACATTATTGCAGGACTTATTCCCCAGGAAGAAGGCGAGGTATTATTAGATGGCAGGACAGTGGACCGGCTTTCTCCCCGGGACCGGGATGTGGCCATGGTCTTTCAGAGCTATGCCCTTTATCCACACATGACGGTGGCCCAAAATCTGGGTTTCGGTCTTCGCATGCGGGGGGTCTCCAAGACGGATATCCGTGAGACAGTGCTTGATACGGCCCGACTCCTGGGGATCGAGGAACTCCTGGAACGAAAGCCCGGAGAACTGTCCGGAGGGCAGAGACAGCGGGTGGCCATGGGGAGAGCCCTGGTTCGTAGGCCAAGACTTTTCCTTCTCGATGAGCCTTTGAGCAACCTGGATGCCCGCCTTCGGGCCAATGTCCGGCTTGAACTCAAGCGCTTGCACAGGCATCTCCGGGGAACAATTTTATACGTCACCCACGATCAGGTTGAGGCCATGACCCTCGGGGACCGGGTAGCGGTTATGAGCCAGGGCAAAGTGCACCAGGTAGACAGGCCGGAGGTAATTTATTCCCATCCTGAAGACACGTTCGTGGCCACCTTTATCGGGTCGCCGGAGATCAACCTGTGTCATGGAAGCCTTGTTCGTAAAAACGGGCGCCTGAATTTCAAGGGGCCGGGATTTTTCTTGGATCTCGAAGGATATCATCTGAAGACAGAGGAAGGTGAAGTGGAAGTGGGCATTCGTCCCGAGGACATAAAAATAGGAGAAGCCGGAACCGCGGCCCTGAAAGCCAGGGTGGATATGACCAGTGACATGGGCTCGGAAAAATATGTTCACGCCTGTCTCGGCCAAGAGAGTTTGACAATCCGCTGTCCAAAGGATACTGCCTTTCAACCGGGAGAGACTATTTACCTGGCTGTCGATCCCGGAAGGGTTCACGTTTTTTATAAGGGGCTCAGGGTATAATCCCCTATTAAGATCGGGCCCACCCTTTTTTCCGGATAATAAAGCCTCGGCCTTCCGGCGAGTTTTTTAGTTGTCTATATCGGTCAAAAGGCTCGGTATGGCACTCTTCTCCAGCCCGCATCTACTCCTACGTTGCAAGCGATCCTCGCTGCGGCCTGCCGGAAAGGAAAGTAGTGGGCACCATTAGGCCGTTGAAATGCAGACCGCGACTCGGGTCGCAGCGCAGGCAAGAGGTATTTTTATCCGCAAGATGCGATCTTTCGAAGAGTTCCATGCCCCGCCACAGTGAAGGCGGGTAAACTTCATCTCTTATATGAACAGCCGTCCCTTTTTACATTTTTTTTACATTTGTTTTACCTGCCAGTGACGACTTTTTATCCGGGCCGTGGTCAAATTCCAAGCACAGTTAGCGCGGTATATTTTTTTTCATGAGACCACCGTGAAACATTATTTCATACCGCATTTCCGTCCGGTACAGTCAAAAAAAATTAATTGTACTCGTCGGCAATGCGCACACAAAAGGAGGTGCAGGATGGAGACTACAGCGAACGGAAAAAAGATCAGGAGATGTGTGACGGCGATTCTTATCCTCTTAGGATTGTGCGGGGGAAAATATTTTATGACACCGGTAGCAGCAGCCAGGACTCCGGATTCAAGCGTTGCCTGCCATGTTGAGATTGATAGAAATGTGCTTCCGGAAGGAGGCCCTCAGAAGGCCGTGATCAAGGTTACGCTGGACCCGCCGCCGCCTCCGGAAAGAATTGAGCGACCGGCCGTAAATCTGTCCATTGTGCTGGATCGTTCTGGTTCCATGTCGGGGCAAAAGCTTGAAAAGGCCAAGGACGCTGCGATTGAGGCGCTCAGGCATTTGGGGCCTCAGGATATCTTTTCAGTTGTTGTTTATGATCATAACGTTAGGACTGTTGTGCCTGCCCGGAGTGCCCGGCATGTTGAATGGATTGAGAGGCGAATCAGAGAAATTCGATGCGGTGGCAATACAGCGCTTTTCGGCGGTGTGAGCCAGGGTGCCGCGGAGGTCAGGAAGAACTTTGGGAGAGGCTATGTCCATCGTATTATTCTTCTGTCCGACGGGATTGCCAATGTGGGCCCGAGTAGCCCGCAAGACCTCGGCAGGCTCGGTGCGGCCCTTATCAAGGAAGGTATCTCGGTCACCACGGTGGGAGTCGGAACGGACTATAATGAAGATCTGATGACCAGACTTTCGCAGAACAGTGACGGAAACAGCTATTTTGTGGAATCCAGCAGAGATCTCCCTCGCATATTTGCCGGCGAACTGGGTGATGTTCTGAATGTTGTCGCCAAGAAGGTCCACGTAATTGTTGAATGTCCCGATGGAGTACGGCCCCTGACAATTATCGGACGTGAGGGAAGGATAAGAGGTCGAACCGTAGAACTTTATCTGAATCAGCTTTACGGGGGTCAGAAAAAGTTCGCATTGATAGAAGTGGAAGTGCCCGGCAAAAAGAGCGGAGAGGAAGTGCACATTGCTTCGGTGAGGGTTTCCTATGAAAATCCCTTCACACAAAAAAACGAAACCGCATCAGGAAGGGTGAGTGCCAGATTCAGTGACGACAGGGAACAGGTGCATAAATCGGTCAATGTTGGTGTGCAAAGAGATTATCAGCTTAATCTGAACGCGATCGCCAAGGACAGGGCAATCTCTCTTTCCGATAAGGGCAAGAAAGACGAGGCAGTCACGGAACTGAAGAAATCCGCAGGTCAGTTGAGGGCTTTGGGCCGGAAATACAACGATGAGAAACTCCTGGATGAAGCTGAAGAAGTGGAACTGCAGGCGGAAAAGATAGAGGAAAAGGGCATGACCCCGAAATACAGGAAAAGCCTTCGAACGGATTCTTACCAGATGAAGCACCAGCAATTGAAAAAATAAGAAAGGGCTGCAGCCTCCTGAGCCCTACCCAAAGGGCGGGGTTCCACTACTAATTTGTGGGAGGGGAAGGCATGGAATTCTTTGAAAGGACGCATCTTTCGGATAAAAAACCCTTCTGCCCCATGCCGCGGCCCGAGTCGTGGTCTGCACTGCAACGGCCCAATGGAATCCACTTCCTTTGGTTAAAGCAGACCGCAGAGAGGGCCGCTTGCAGCGTAGGAGTAGATGCGGACTGGAGAAGAGTGCCATGCCGAGCCCTTTGACTGGCATAGCCAACCAACATAACCTCACCTTAAAGGTGGGGCTTTATTATCAAATAAAGCAACGATATTCCGGTTTATGTGTGAGGCTCAGGCACGGGCTGCGACAAGGCTCCCTGTGGGCCCCATCCCTTTGCTAAATACACTGTCAAGTTTGAGCATGTCATTTACATCGGGTGTTTTGAAGGTTTCCTGATAACCAGTAATGTTTTTGTAATTTTCATAAGTGACGGTAAGATGGTTACAAGCAGCTTTTCGGTGATGCCGTTTTCCTCAAGGCGTTATCTATTCCTTCCGGGGTGGCCAAATATATAAGCGGTTCCTCAAGAAATATGAACGAAAGGTAATCCGCCAGCGGCGGAAAGACGAAGCATATGATGCCTTGGTTGTTGATCAGGGACTTTGGCCTTTACTTGATTTTGGGAATAATATACAAAAAAAAGAAATTTTTGATCAATCAAGTCGTTTTACCAAATGATTCACGTGACGAAAGATGAAGAAACGCTCCATTATCCTATATTGGCTGCTCCTTCTAGTGCCGACTTTTGTAATAGGTGTCTTTGCCTTTCAATTGCTTCGCCACGAACAGGAACGGATGAACCGGGAAATGCGTTTCTCGGCCCGGGACAGGGCGCAAGCCATTGCAGAGACATTACAGATTACTGTCTCGGCGGTCGAGGACGAGCTTAGTGAAGCTCTGTGCCGTATTCAAGGCGCCGGTCTGACGGAAACTATCCTTCAGTGGGAACGGAGCAATCCTCTCTTGAGAAATGTGTTTGTATGGAAGCCGAAGGCCGGACTTCAATATCCCATACCGGGTGTATCGGCAACATCGGAAGAAAGGCGCTTCAGTGCCCGTTATGATGCGCTTTTTTCCGGCCGTGTTCCCTGGCGGTCGGCCGAGGCCGATTCAGTCGATACCGGGCCCTCCGATACCCGTATTTCAAAAAAGCCAAGCCTGCTGAGGGACATTGAAAAATTAAAAGCAGGGAGGCAGAGGCTTTTAACCCTGGCAAAAGGGGAGGGCGGAACAGACAGGGACTCTGATGTGAAATCCGAAGTAAGCTCATGTCAAGCCGGCGGCTGGATTCCGTGGTTTGAGGAGAACAGACTTTTTATTCTTGGATGGGTTCAGCGACAAACGGATGGTCTCATCTACGGTGTGGAACTGGAATTGATGACACTCCTGTCCCGCCTTGTTACCGACTTTCCCGAGACAGCACCCAAAGATATGGTATACGCCCTCCTTGACGGCAGCGGCCGGATTTTACACCAGGCGGGAGACAGTAAACTGGAACAAGGTTTGAGGGCTGAAGTGACCGTGCCTCTTTCCCCCTATTTGCCGCACTGGCAGGTTGCCGTATATTTCATCGACGGCCGGATGGCAACGATGTCAGGCAAAGGGTTTATTATCCTGTCCGGACTCCTCCTCGGGATCTTCATCACAGCGATTGTGCTTGGAGGTTCCCTGCTTACGTGGCAGGCCCATCGAAATATGACCGACGCGCGACAGAAGACCTCTTTTGTCTCCAATGTTTCGCATGAACTCAAGACTCCTTTAACAAGTATCCGTATGTATGCGGAACTCTTAAGCGAGGGCAGAATCAAAGATCCGCAAAAGCGTAAGAATTATCTCCAGGTTATTGTCGATGAGAGCCAGCGACTTACCCGGCTTGTGAATAATGTGCTGGATTTCAGCAGGCTGGAGCAGGACAGAAAAAATTATCATCTGGAAGAACTGGAATTGACCGGGATCCTGCGAGGGATCTCGGAAAATCAAAGGCTTCGTGTGAGAGAGGCGGGAATGGTCCTTGAAGTCCGGTTTCCCAAAAAAGAAATATCAATTCTGGCCGACCGTGATGCCGTTGGACAAGTGGTGCTCAATCTGATTGATAATGCCATAAAATACGCAAACGGCGGTGGAGAGCTTTTAATCGAGTTGAAAGTCAATAACGGCCTATGCGAGATCAGGTTCATGGATCGAGGTCGGGGAGTGCCCCCGGAGCATAGGTCCGGAATTTTCGAAAAATTTCATCGGGTGGACGACACTTTGACGGCACAGCATCCGGGCTCCGGCCTCGGGTTGAGTATTGCGCGCAGGCTGCTGAGGGATATGGATGGAGATCTTTTGTATGAATCGCGTGATGGCGGGGGGAGTTGCTTTGTTGTTCTTTTGCCCTGTGAGTCCGGCCGTGTATTGAAAAAAATGGATCATCCGGCAGATGAGTACGGCCCATAACAACCTGAAATCACTCCCGCATAGAGGGATCTGCGACACGCCGGGAAGCTCGGAATCGCAAAAAAGGTTTCAGAGCCATACTTGAAATATACTGAGAAAAAACATAGGCGTTCAAGGCTCGGCATGGCACTTTTCTCAAGGCTGCCTCTACTCCTACAGTGGT
>CAZIXY010000164.1:0-7481 GCA_964543315.1 uncultured Desulfobacteraceae bacterium
AAAAAGCAACCTGGAACGTTACGTCGCCTCGCAAATCGTTGATATTATCTTGGACGCCAAAGGCGATATTTCCCTTGACTCTGAAATGAGGAATATCGCCATCCTCTTCTCTGATATCAGAGGATTTACCTCCACCTGCGAAAGCCTTGCACCAAAAGAGGTCGTTAAATACCTCAATGAGTATTTCACACAAATGGTGGAAGTGATCTTTAACAACAAGGGCACGGTAAATAAATTTGTTGGGGATATGATAGTTGCCCTTTTTGGCGCACCAAATCACCTTTCCAATAATGAAGAACATGCGGTTCAGGCCGCTATTGCGATGCAGAAATGCATCAAATCAACGCCCAATTCCTGGGTAAGGGATCATTTCGATACAGGCATCGGCATCAATTCGGGAGATGTGGTGGTAGGGAATATCGGTTCTCCCCAACACATGGATTACACGGCCATAGGGGATGAGGTAAATGTGGCCTCAAGGATTCAATCGATCGCAAAGGGCGGGCAGATT
Source organism: uncultured Desulfobacteraceae bacterium (assembly GCA_964543315.1). Taxonomy (GTDB): domain Bacteria; phylum Desulfobacterota; class DSM-4660; order Desulfatiglandales; family Desulfatiglandaceae; genus JAFDHL01. Next base: position 512 of record CAZIXY010000164.1, read on the forward strand.
CTCGTCAGCCGCAACATCTATAACTCAACAAACGACTATTTTGAATTCAGATCCATTGGCAGTATTAAAGTCAAAGGGAAAAAGAAATCCGTAGAACTTTTTGAAGTACTTTATTGATATCAACATGACATAAAGGTCCCTCGCATCATTGGATTACCCTGTCGAGCAGGCAGAAGAATTATGAAAAAACTATTCCAATTTCTGGCCAGAAAAACATCATACTGTTTTGCCACCTTCCCATTTATCATGATCAGTGGTTATTTCGCAGCTTCCTATGCGTTTTTCATTGTCTATTTCTCCATTGACTCTTTTAGACCTGAAACCATCAGAGGCTTTTCTCTCACTTTAATCATAATGCTCATCATCGTTCCATTCATTCATGCCCTAATGCTGGGGCCCTTTAAAAAACAAAAATTCCCTGCATTTCTTAAATTTGCGCGCAGGCTAAATGATTTCTTTAAAAACTCTACCGTCTATGAAGACCTGAAGGATGACGATCTTATAGGCTTGCTGCAATTACTGGTTAAGTTCCCTCAATACCATATGCTCATTGCCACACTTATCGTCATTTTGGTAACAGTACCATCAATAGTTGTTGAATATTTCTTCAGTCGATCCTTATATCATCTTGCCATTACCTCTTCAGGCGGCCTGATTGCAGGCATAATTTTCTGCTATTTCTGTTATATCATCACCGAAACACTCACGGCAGACTTGAGGGGCGAATGCCGCAAAATAATTAGCATGCGAAATATACGAAAGCCGAATATATATGGAATCAGCATCCGGAAAAAAATTATATTCATTATCCTAATTGTCTTTTTCAGCATGGCGATGCTTATATATTTCCTGGGTTTCTGCAATGCCTCCATGACAGCCACCGTGGGATTCCTGTTGACGACTCTCATGACGGTAATCCTATTAACTTCATTGTATTCTCAATCAATCAACAGCGCTTTCGGAAAGATATTGTTTACAACCCGTGAATTGAGTCGTGGGGGAGGCGAATTATTGCACCTCGGGAACAATGAAAAAGAACTCATAGAATTCGCTGAAAACTTCAATGTATCTGTTAAAGAAAGCATTGAATTAAGGCACAACCTTGAGCAAAAAGTGGAGTTGCGGACAAAGGACCTTTTTAAGAAAACGGTTGAATTAAAAGAAGCAAACACACGACTGATGGAGCTGGACCAGATGAAGTCCGATTTTCTATCATCCGTATCTCACGAACTGCGCACTCCTCTCACGTCGGTCCTCGGTTTTGCAAAGCTCATCAGAAAAAACTTTTCAAAAAACTTTGTTCCAATGGCAAGAAACAATGAAAAAGCCGAAAAAAAAGGCAAAAGAATAATCGAAAACCTCGACATCATCATGCTGGAAGGAGAGCGTCTGACAAGGCTGATAAACGATGTCCTGGATCTTGCCAAGATCGAATCAGGACGCTTCGAGTGGCGGGATGAGGTCTTTCCTGTGGGTGAAGCCATCCGGCAGGCTGTTAAGGCTGCGGGCGGTCAGTTCGCCCAAAAACCGGAGGTCAAATTTTCCATGAACATAGCCCGGGACTTACCCCTAATAAAGGCTGATCCGGACCGTCTCGTCCAGGTCATCATCAACCTGCTCAACAATGCCGCCAAATTCACTGAAAAGGGACGTGTTGATTTGTATGCTGCTGCCAGGACTGACGGATTTGTCAAAGTAAGTGTTCATGATACGGGAATAGGGATTCCGCCTGGCGACATAGATAAAGTGTTTGACAAGTTTCATCAGGTTACGAAAGACGACACACTCAAAGACAAACCCAAGGGATCAGGCCTGGGTCTGGCTATTTGCAGACAGATCATAGAACGTTATGGGGGACGCATATGGGCCGAATCCAATATTGACGGGGGAAGCACATTTACGTTTGCTCTTCCGAATTTTAAAAATTGAACGTTGACGGACTCGTAAAAAGTCCGGCAATCCCGCAAAGCGGGAGGGTGAGGGTGGAACCATTTGAATTCACTTCAAATGGCGGGGGAGGGGAAGCCCTTCCCCGCCGAGTAAAAAGGCGTAACGCGACTTTTTACGAGGTTATCAACATAAGAATATATGCGGTTCTTATATATCTCCTATGGTTCGACATGTGAATTAGAGACACAAATATTGTTATCCGGAGATCTGAGCTATCTTAGCAGGGAAAGTCTATCAAAATTTCAAGCAAAAATCGCTGAGGTAGAAAAGATGTTTAAGGCCCTGATAAGATCTCTAGAAAACAAACGCTTGAACCCTTCTTTTAACCCATTAAATCGAGGTGTAACTCATGGCTTATAAGATAGCGATTATCGACGACGAAATACACATTCGCTCCCTTCTTGATCAGACTCTGGAAGATCTTGAAGAGGATCATAACGTTGTCATCCTGAGCGCCTCGGACGGAAGCGAGGGTCTGGCCCTGATTCAGGCTGAGAAACCTCAGGTGGTCTTTTTAGACATTATGATGCCGAAGATGAACGGCTACGAGGTATGCCGAACCGTCAAAAGTGACCCCAACTTTGATGAAACAAATATCATTCTGCTTACCGCCAAAGGGCAGGAGATAGACAAAAAACAGGGAATGGCCTGCGGGGCACTCAGATACATGACCAAACCCTTTGATCCGGACGAGGTTTTAGCTTTAGCAAAGGGGTTGTTGGGCCTGGATGGGTGACCCCTTTATGTATTCTCCTATTTTATGGACACGTCCAGGTAAAAATGTAAAATTTCCACATACCATTATTGAGTGGTATGCTGCATTCATCCGGCAAATCGGGCCAACATGCCATATAAGTAAAACCATCTCCACAGTCTCCTGTAGTACACCCTTGCCAGTACGACCCGCTGCCGCAATTACAAATAACTATTAAGTGTCCATCTACATAAAAATTACAGCAAGAATCCCAATAGCACAATGTTCCCTTCTTCTTAAAACAAAGGCTCTGAACACTATTATCGCTTCTAACAAAATTTGTCCCAGTTCCCCAACAAGCATCTTCAATAGTAACTTTTACTGTTCCACAAGCAGTATTGTCCGCACAAATCAGCACTTCCTCATTTATAGAAGGAGTCTCGCAAGTTATTGGTCCATCCACAGCGTTAAAATGAAACCCCGATCCACTTATGGTCCAAGAGTAAGGAGCGCATTCAGTTGCCCCTCCAATATAAACAGTTACGCAATCTTCACGTGTTACTTCATCACAAGCACTTCCATACCCAAGCTGCTTGCCATCAGCAGCACAAATAATTGTACGCCCGGACTCAATAAAATCATTCCAACCCGGAGGATAATTAACTTCATTTGGGATGGTCGGGAATATGCATGAATCTTGTGCCGCAATCTCATTTGGGCTCAAGGCAAGTAAAAAGAATACTGTCAGAAAAATCATTTTAAATATTTTTGGCCTGAACATAATATCTCCTCTCTTCCGGTTTTGTTCATGAATCATTTAATTTCCAGATAGCAGTTATTGAATATTTAGGACGCTGGAGGGACGTTTTAATGGATTTTTAATGCCATCGTATTCAGTAACCCCGTAAAACCTTCAGCGTCAGTCAGCCTGTTTATGGAATCATATTGGAAGTTCTGGTCATACCAGGGTGTGTCTGTTCCTTCTATAGACTCCAGATTACCGTTGGCCTCATATTGATATATACGCTTCATGGGTTCCCCGATATTAACAATAGTAAAACAACCGCGGGAAATTTATTCTGCAATTTTCTTACCAATGCCATTCTCCTTTAAAAAAATACACACTGACCATCCACCTTCTTCTCGTGGACTTCGCAAGTACTTTATTTGCAAATTGATTTGGTCAGGAATGTGGAAAATCTGAGAATTAATGAATTGGTCTGCTGCAAAGGGTTCATGCTGTAATAGCGAAATCATGCATAAAAAAATGTGCATGATGCACAATTTTTTTATTTTTAAAACCAGATGCCCAATACAACGAGGACGTTAATAATGTATCAGGTGTAATTAGAGTTTTCTTGACCAACGCAGCCAATCTAAACTAATATAAATATGCCTTATTTCCAAATCCAAAACCAGTCTGTCTTCCCAAAAAACAACCCGTGTATTCGGAGCATCCCATGAGCAATACAAAGTATCGAGTTATCTTCAAGGGCGATATCGCTGACGGCAAAACCATTGACGATGTCAAAAAAAGGCTCGCCTCTATCTTGAAGGCCGAAACCACGACTATAGAAAAACTGTTTTCCGGGAAATATATAGTGATAAAAAAAGATGCGGACCGCGAGACCTGCGAAAGGCTGAAAAATGCCTTTAAAAAGGCCGGGGCTATTTGCTATCTGCAGAAACAGGAAAGTCCTCAAATTGACAAAAAAACCCCGAAAACTGTTCGAAAACAGCCGGCCCAGGACGAAAAATTCTGCTCCTCATGCGGGGAAATAATCAAGAAAAAGGCCGTCATCTGTCCTAAGTGCGGCGTAAGGCAGCAGGCGGAGTTGAGTAAAGTGGCCTTGCTGTTATTGACTTTTTTCTTAGGCGGAATCGGAGGGCACAAGTTCTATACCGGGAAGTATCTACAGGGCGCGTTGTATTTTGTCTTTTTCTGGACGGGTATTCCAGGTTTGATCGCACTTGTTGAATTTATTATCTATGCATGCACCAGCAAAGAAAAACTCCAGGAAAAATACAAGCCCGGCGGCTCGATAGCCTTAATACTCATCATAGTCTTCGTCGGCTTTATGTTCTTTATTGCCGTAATAGGCATCCTCGCGGCCATTGCAATCCCGAATTTCATTGCCTATAGAAACAGGGCCTATCAGCACGCCGTGATATCCGAATTGAACAACTTTCGCGCAGCCCAGGAAGCCTATTTCGGCACATATAACCGATATGCCCGCAATATCAATAATTTGAAATTCACTCCGGGTAATCCGGAAGTAGCCATTGAAATCATAAACGCGGACCAGGAGTGTTTTGAGGCAAAGGGGACGCACCAAAAAATAAACGAGCCCGTGGTGATCGCTTGCAATAGCTTAAAAAATAAAGGCCGATAGGACGCAATCCTCCAACACCCGGAGTCTTGTCTCGTAACTAAGTTATCATCCCGACCGACCCGTCCTCGTACGACGGCACAGGCTTTTGCCGATGGTGTCCGGAGTCGTCTGTTTAGCCGCTTTCCCTTTCTTACCTCCGATTCACGGATAAGTACGCATCTATGAATCTGTCCATAAGATTTTTTATATGATTTCTGACCTTTTCAGAAAAATCTTTGTACACAGCGCCTTGAACCCCGACTGACCAGGTCGGTACAGGCCTCAAAAGACTCTTATTTCTGACTAGCCGGGCATCCTGCACAAACTCAATTGTTATAAAGCACAGGTATAATCCGGTTTTCGTCTTCCGTATATTTGGCCTCACATGGAGATAGGGATTGGCAAACTGCCGAAGACCTTCCGTGTCGGACAGTATTCTGATTCCAGCCGAATCGAGTTTTTGCTTGACGTCCTCCTCGATAAGCTGCCGCGTGAGTCCTTCTTTGACTATTTCCGCGCCTAATCTTTCAACCTTAACATAAACACCTCTCAATCCCCTGAGTGTGGCGCGAGAGTGAGAGCTGTCACCAGCGAAAGATTGAGCGCCCCATGACACCAAAAACAAAACCGCAAATATCGAAACAAAATATATCTTTTTTTTGTCCATTCTACTCCCCCTGTTTTAATCTTTTTGAGCCGATGTACACAAAACCCCGCTCTCTATGAGAAGCAGGGTCTTGATATTCAGTTCATAGGTCAACCTCTTGGGGTTAATAACACAAAATTTCACACAGGATATTGAATAAAATATACCTTAAGAACTATCACGGGTCAATGAGCATAATATGCTTGCACACTTCTTAAAAGCCGCCCACATAGGGCCGTCTTGTAATATTTTTATATTTCATCTATATTATCGATCATCTCCAAGTGAATTGTTGATATTAAAAGGATTCAAGGATTCCAGTGAAATGCTCAAAAAAGCGCTTGAGCGCTTGAACCCTTGACTCCTTGAATCCCGGAACCCCTGCCAGACTTACGGCAGGCAAGCTTTCTTTCGACCGATTGGGAGAAAAACCATTATTATCAAAATGATTATCCAGATATATGAAATTCAGACACCACAGGAAGCGGAAAAGTGCATTGAATCGGGCGCGGACCACTTGGGAAGCGTCCTCCTGTCACAGGACAAATGGCGTGTTCCTGAACTGAGGGAAGTCGTTCGTTTATCTGACGGCACGGATGTTAAGAACAGTATCATCCCTCTTTTTCGGGACAGGGACACACTTTTCAGAGCGCTGGATTATTACGGTTCCCACTACGTCCATTTCTGCCAAAGCCTCACCGACAAAGAAGGCAGAGAAAAAGACCTGAAAGAATTTATTGACCTCCAGGAAAACCTGAAAGAGAAATTCCCCGAAATAGGTATCATGCGCTCCATTCCTTTACCTCAAAAAGGCACAACGCCAGGCTTTCCCACACTCGAAATAGCCCGCAAATTTGAACCCACAAGTGATATCTTACTGACGGATACCTGGCTTGGAAAAGAACCGGTGGAGGGATACATCGGAATTACGGGAAAGACCGCGGATTGGGAGCTGGCAAGGGAGTTAGTCCGGCAAAGTAACGTACCCGTCATCCTGGCAGGGGGCCTTTCTCCTGAAAATGTCTATGAGGCGATAGATAGGGTCTTGCCTGCCGGAGCCGATAGCTGCACAGGGACCAACGTAACTGATCAGGATGGAAAACCCGTGAGATTCAAGAAGGATTTTCAGAAAGTGAAAAAGTTTGTCGAGGAGGTAAGGAGGTTTGAAAAAGATATGGATCAAAAAAAAGATTATCTGTTGTTTGAGCTGAATCAACTGAAAGAGGAACTCCGGGAACGTGAGGCTTCCCTGCCGGCCCATTCGGTCAGACCCCATCAACTCATAGCCATAGAGGAACTTGAGGAAGC
>CAZIXY010000165.1:0-7476 GCA_964543315.1 uncultured Desulfobacteraceae bacterium
TAATGCTGCCCTAAGGCGATGGTGTGGGACTCTTCGAAAGGACGCATCTTCCGGATAAAAACTTCTCCGCCCTGTGCCGCGGCCCGACTCGCGGTCTGCATGGCACCGAATTAATGGTATCCACTACCCCCTTTTCCGGCAGGCCGCATGGAGGGCCGCTTGCAACTCAGGAGTAGATGCGGGCTTAAGAAGAGTTCCATGCCGAGCCCCTAAGCCTTGAGCCATGTGTCTTGCGCCTCAATAAGGCTCCTCTTCCAGGCGCTGTCTGAGCCATATCAGGACCTTGCCAAATTCGTCCCTGAGTTCCGACATCGCCTTGCCGCGGTGGCTCACGCGATTTTTTTCTTCTGAAGTCAGCTCAGCAAATGTCTTATGAAGAGGAGGATAGTAAAAAACCGGATCATATCCAAATCCTTCCCTTCCGGTCATAACATGCGTTATAAGACCGTCACATGTCCCCTCATAAATAAGTGCAGGCCCTCGAGGAACGGCTATGGCAATGATACACATGAAGGTCGCCTCTCTTCCCTCAACGCCCTCCATGGCCTTCAGGAGTTTTAGATTGTTCGCTTCATCCGTAGCGTCCTCCCCTGCATACCGCGCCGAGTGAACCCCGGGCATTCCGGCAAGCGCCTTCACCATGAGACCGGAATCATCCGCTAAAGCTGGTAGCCCCAGAACCTTTGCGGTAAAAGCCGCCTTTTTATAGGCGTTATCCTCAAATGTCTCTCCATCCTCCTCGACTATGGGAATGGGCCCGAAATCATCCAGGCCCTTTATCTCAATATCGAAATCAGCCAAAAGCCCCTTGAACTCGGAAATCTTACCCTCATTTCGGGTGGCCAGGACCAGCGGCCTGTCAATCTCTTTTTTCCCCGAGCTTTTCAAATCCTGATCCTTTTCATCTTATTCAGGCTTTCTTGCATGTTTCCCGCAATATCCTCATAACCGGGTTTTTCGATCAACGCAAACAGGGCCCGCTTGTAAGCCTCAACACCCGGCTGAATAAAGGGATTGTGACCCAGGAGATAACCGCTCACGGCCACGGACCTTTCCATCATGTAATAGAACTGCCCCAGGTTGTAGGCATTCCTCTCAGGGATCTCCACAATAACGTTGGGAACCCCTCCCTCGAAATGCGCATAGGCCGGTCCTTCAATAACCTTTCTGTTTATAAAACCCATGTCAGAATTCCGTTCGGCCAGAAAATTAAGTCCGTCAAGGTCGTCCTCGGTTGCTGGAATCTGAATCTTATTATCATGGTCAAGAAGCAGCAGAAAGGTTTCCATTATATTCCTCTCTCCCTCCTGGACCGCCTGTCCGTTGGCATGAAGCTTTTCCGAATAGAGGGATGGTGAGACCCACAGTCCATGTCCTTCGTGGCCCTCACTTTCAGGAAAAAGCTGCTCCATCCACCGTGCGACACCATAAAGGGAGACGGCATTGGTCGCGACAACTTCGATTTTTTTCCCTTTGAGCCAGGCCGAATGCCTCAAGCCTGCGTGTATGAGCGCTGGGTTTTTCCAGAAATCATCCTGCAAGGCGATCTCTCGCATGTTCCTGAAGCCGGCCACAAATTCCTCGATATCTATACCTGCCATGGCCAGTCCCACAAGACCCACGTCCGTTAAAACCGAAAACCTCCCCCCGATGTTATCCGGGATAATGAAGGACCGGTAGCCTTTCCTGTCGGCCATCTTTCTCAAGGCACCCCTTGTCTTGTCTGTCGTGGCAAGGATCATCCGGTTTGCCAGATCGCCCCAGTTTGTTTCCAGCATTTTCTGGATAATCCTGAAAGCAACGGCAGTCTCCGTTGTCGTTCCGGATTTGGAAATAACATTGACGGCAACCCGCTTTCCCTCAAGCATATCCAATGTATCCCGAAAATAATCGGGATCCATATTATTACCCAAAAAATAGATCTCCGGCGCGCCACCCCTCTGCTCCCTTGTCAACTGGTTGAAGTACCGGTGCGTGAGGGCATGAAAAGTTGCTTCGACACCAAGATAAGACCCTCCGATACCTAAAGAAACAAAGGCGTCAATTTCTCCCGAAAGCTCCTCGGTAACCGCCCGTATCATGTCTAAATGCTCCGGGGTTATCTCCGATGGAAGGTTTTGCCAGCCGGCCATGCAAATGCCTTTGTCAAAGATATCACCCTCCTCGTTCTCGAGCATTTTATGGGCCTTTATTATTGAGGGAATCAGGTTTTCCAGGTCTTTTTGACGAATTGAGCCCTCACCCGGAGCGTCAAACATATAAGTCAGGTCCATGGAAATTTTATTGGCTGACCTGAAGTCTTCCGATTCAAAGGGTTGCCGTTCTTTGAGCCCTCTTTGAACCTGCTTTCTTATGGTCTTATTCTCCCCAAAATCGTTCAGTTTCAGTCCTTCCATTATATTCTCCGGATAGTACTGGTGTTGAGTCGTTGAATGGTTGATTGGTGAGTAGAGTCCCTTCTGGGGCTGTCCAAGGCTGAAATTTCAGGCCTCACTAACGTTCCGTAAAAAGTCATCCTTTGCGCCTTTTGAAAAGAGACCCCCATGCCCCTGCTTTTACTGTATAATGGACACATAAGTCCCAAGCATCAAGGCGAAGGTATGGGACTCTTCGAAAAGACGCATCTTTCGGATAAAAACGACTCTAACCAATGCTGCGGCCCGAGTCGCGGTCTGCATGGCAACGGCCTAATGGTATCCACTACCTTCCGTTCCAGCAGGCCGCAGCGAGGGTCGCTTCCACCGTAAGAGCAGATGCGGCCTGGAGAAGAGTGCCATACCGAGACTTGACCGGCAGTACCGGCCAATAAAACCCCGCCTTAATTTGCTTTATTCCCCGCAGAAACGGTTGTATTTCTTTTATGTCCTGTAATCCGCATTGATCGTCACATATTCATGGGTTAGATCACAGGTAATGACACGATCCTGAAAGTCTCCCTGATGAAGATCAATGGTAAGGACAAATTCTTCTCCCGCCATTCTTTTTGCCGCCATTTCTTCCGCTTCCGTGCCCTTTCCAACACCTCCCTCAACGATCTGAACATCATCCACCCATATATCCACGGTCGCCTCTTCCATGTGGATGTCGGCCCTTCCAAGGGCGGCCATGATCCTGCCCCAATTGGGGTCTTTGCCGTAAAAGGCGGTCTTCACGAGGCAGGAGTTTGCAACGGTACGTGCCGCCTTTATGGCGTCGGAAGAGCTCATAGCGCCTTTTATCTCAATGGGAATCAGCTTTGAAGCCCCTTCACCGTCCTTTATCATCATGCGGGCCAGTTCTCCCATAACGCTCTCCAGGCCTTGTTTGAAATCCCTGGAGTCCGCCTCCGAAAGGGCCCTATTCCCGGCCATCCCATTGGCCAAAACAAGGACCATATCATTGGTACTGGTGTCCCCGTCCACGCTTATCCGGTTAAAGGTGGTTTCCGCCGATGAAAGGAGGGCCTTCTTCAGATCGGAGGATTCCATGCGTATATCGCTCAGGATAAAGCTGAGCATGGTTGCCATGTCGGGCATGATCATACCGGCCCCTTTTGAAATACCCAGGATACGATAAGGCCGTCCCCCTGCCCGGCCTTCAAAATAACTTGTTTTGGGAAAGGAATCCGTCGTCATAATTGCACGTGCGGCCAGTGGCATCCCATCAGGGGACAATGCCTTTATCAGTGCCGGTACGGCTCCGCTGACCGCTTTCATATTCATGGGTTTCCCGATCACACCGGTAGAGGCGACAAGCACTTCGTCAGGCCGAAGTCCCAGCGGTTCAGCCACCAGCTCAGCGGTTCGCCGTGCATCTTCCAGGCCTGTGTTTCCGTTACAGGCATTGGCGTTTCCTGCGTTGGCGACAATGGCCCTTGCATTCCCGTTCAGGATATGTTCCCGGCTGATTATGACGGGAGCCGCCTTTACCTTGTTGTTTGTGAAAACCCCTGCCGCAGCCGATTCCCTTTCCGAAAAAATCAATGCCAGGTCCAGGGACTTGTCTTTTTTCAATCCCGCAGCAACGGCCGAAGCCTGAAAACCCTTAACTGTATTTTTGATATTGCTCATTGTTTCCAGAGGTAAAAATCAGTAATCATGTTTTTTGATCGAAAATGAGGGATTTTTTCATTTGGCAAGGCCGCACAAGGATTTTCGCCGAGACGTACAGATTAGTACGTCGCAGGCGGAAATACGCGGAGAACGCCGCCAAAGGGAAAAATGACCATTTTCGGACAATAACTATTTGGCTCCGCAGCACTTCTTATACTTCTTCCCGCTCCCGCACGGACAGGGATCATTCCTCCCTATTTTTTTGCCTTTACGCCGTACTGTCATGGGTTTATCTCCCGGATCCCCATGGCTCAACTGCATGTCCCTCTTCTTTTTACGGCTTAACTCGTCCGGCCTCCGTTTAACAAGTTGCAGTCGGAAAAGCATGCTCAGGGTCTCCTCCCTGATCCTGTCCATGAGTTCCCCGAAAAGTGCATAGCCTTCCTTCTGATATTCCCTGAGCGGATCAAGCTGGCCATAGCCTCTCAGGCCGATACCCTCTTTCATATGTTCCATATCCTGAAGATGATCCACCCACTGGTTATCAATAATTTGCAGTATAACGAGTCGTTCAAGCCCCTCCAGGTCTTCCTTTCCGAACAATTTTTCCTTTTCCTGGTAGGCGGATGTTATCTGTTCCCTTAAAAGATCGCCCAGATCCTCCGCTTTCAGACCCGCGAAAACCTCATCATCCATATCTTCAGGACCGATTTTTGCCTGAAACCCGAAAAGTCTCAGGATATTTGACTTCAGGCCCTGGATATCCCAATCATCGGCATACGCACTCGGATCAATCCATTTTTCGAGCAACGCATCAACCTTTTCATCGATCATATTATGGACAATCTCATCAACTCCTTCACCTTCCAACACGTCTTTTCTCAGGGAATAAATAATCTCGCGATGTTTGTTCATGACATCGTCATATTCCAGGAGGTGCTTTCTTATATCGAAATTGTGTGCTTCGACCTTTTTCTGGGCATTTTCAATTCCTCGGGAGATCAGGTTGTGCTCGATCGGCTCACCCTCCTCCATTCCCAAACGCTCCATGATAGAGGAAATTTTTTCGGAACCGAATATCCTGAGAAGATCATCTTCCAGGGAAAGATAGAAACGGGACGAGCCGGGGTCCCCCTGTCTTCCTGACCGGCCTCTGAGCTGGTTGTCGATACGACGGCTTTCATGCCTCTCTGTTCCGAGGATATGAAGACCCCCCAGATCCGTCACTCCTTCTCCCAGCACGATGTCGGTCCCCCTTCCGGCCATATTGGTCGAAATGGTCACCGTCTTTGCCTGTCCGGCTTGTGCGATGATCTCCGCTTCTCTCTGATGATGCTTCGCGTTGAGCACCGAATGGGGAATTCCGGCCCTTTTCAGCATCCTGCTAAGCATTTCCGATTTCTCAATTGAAATGGTGCCCACCAGCACGGGCTGCCCAACCTCGTATAGCTCCTTGATCTCCTCAACAACCGCCTTGAACTTCTCCCGTTCGGTTTTATAAATAGCATCCGGGAAGTCCGTGCGGATCATCTTTTCGTTAGTGGGGACGACCGTTACGTCCAGTTTGTAGATATTGTTGAATTCCTCCGCCTCGGTATCCGCCGTACCGGTCATACCGGCAAGCTTTTCATACATCCTGAAAAAATTCTGAAATGTAACCGTGGCCAATGTCTGGTTCTCTCCGGCAACCCGCACACCCTCCTTGGCCTCCACTGCCTGATGCAAACCATCACTCCAGCGCCTGCCCGGCATCATCCTTCCCGTGAATTCGTCTACTATCATTATCTGGTCATCTTTGATCACATAGTGAACATCCTTTTCAAAAAGCCAGTATGCCCTGATAAGCTGCTGGGTAGAATGGAGGAGTTCCGAGCTTCTCATGTACCGTCCTTCGAGATCTTTCAGCTGTTCGATTTTCTCCTCTTCGCTTAACTGCTCATCCTCCCGTATAAAATGGCTCTCTTCATCCATGTCGGGAAGAATAAAATCCCCGAGACCGCTTTCCGAAACCAGTTTTATCCCCTTTTCTGTCAATTCCACGGCGTTACTTCGCTCATCAATGGTGCAGTAAAGGATCTGATCCAGCTCAGGCAAAAGTTTCTGGGCGCTCAACATGTTCTCGGTCCTGTCAATCTGCTTTTTCAGTGCCTGGTTCTGTGCCAGAATATCCAGAAAAACCGGGTTCTTCGGATCACCCCTCTTGATCTGAACCAGCGTTTCGATAACATTATCATCCGTATCCCCTCTCTCAAGTCCGCTGCGTACTTCTTTCAAGAGAGAACGCACAACGGAACCCTGCTTTTTTTTCAAATTTATGACAAGGGGCTTGACCTCCATATACACCTTGTTCCCAGTATGTTCCACCGGGCCGCTGATTATAAGAGGAGTCCGGGCCTCGTCGATCAGGATACTGTCTACCTCATCGACAATCGCATAGTTGTATCCCCTCTGGACGAAATCCCGGACATCGAACTTCATATTGTCGCGAAGATAGTCAAAACCGAATTCATTGTTGGTCCCGTAGGTGATATCGCAACCATAGGCCTCTTTTCTCTCTGAATCATCCATACCGTGCACAATGACACCGACCGAAAGGCCCAAGAAGTTGTAAATCCCTCCCATCCACTCGGCATCCCTCTGCGCCAGGTAATCATTGACCGTCACGAGGTGTGCGCCCTTTCCTTTCAGGGCATTCAAGTAAAGGGGAAGGGTTGCCGCCAGGGTCTTACCTTCACCAGTCTTCATTTCAGCGATCTTTCCCCGGTGAAGTACTATTCCTCCGATCAACTGAACATCGAAATGACGCATGCCCAGGACCCTCACGGATGTTTCCCTCACCGCGGCGAATGTCTCCGGCAAAAGTTCGTCCAATGATTCCCCTTTCGATAATCTCTCTTTGAATTCCCCGGTTTTAGCCTTGAGTTGATCATCGCTGAGGGACTTGAACTCCGGCTCCAATTGGTTGATTTCTTCAACCAGTGGTGCCATTTTTTTCAATTCCCGTTCATTACTGCTACCAAAAATACCTTTTATGACTTTTCCAAACATGTTTTCCTGCCTGATAAATTATTGTCGCTCAATGCATCGCAAAAGTTGCTGGATATTATTTTTTTAAAAACCGCATCGTTTCACTGGAATCCTTGAATTCCGGACTCCTCGGAGCCTGTCGGAACATTTGATTAAAAAACTTTATATCCCAAAAATCAAGATTTTAGTGGCGGACGGGATGAAAAAGAGGGCGGATTAATTAAGGATATAACGGAGGGGATTAACAGCAACCCTGTTCAGGTGGACCTCATAGTGCAGATGGGGCCCTGTGGATCGCCCCGTACTTCCAACCAGAGCAATTGTTTCTCCCCGCTTGACATGCTGGCCCTTCTTTACGAGTGCCTTTTGCAGATGGGCATATTTCGTCTTGACGCCGTAACCGTGCTCAATCATCAGT
>CAZIXY010000166.1:0-7429 GCA_964543315.1 uncultured Desulfobacteraceae bacterium
GGCTTTTTGCCCTCCATCTCCGGCTCTTTACAGCGAACCCAATCTATCTCAGGCAGTTGGAAAAGCGCCATGGCATCCTCATATATATCCATGTTGCGACGAATCGGGATAAGAATATCGATGCCATAATCCTGCTTGCAAGTGGAGATGGCCTTGCCATCTAAGAAACCACGGTCCAGAATGAGCCTCTTCATCACCCCCTTCCCCACCACCTCCACAAACTGTTTCACCAAGTCGTAAAGCACCGGACACTCGTGATCCTTACCTGAGATTACCTTAACTGCCACAAAAATGAAGAAGTCCAAAGTCCGGTTCGTGTGCAACAGCGTTACCATTTTATAGCAGCGCCGCCACTGACAACGTGTCTTCTGCTCATCAGACATCTCCTCGTATTGTTGTAAACTGACAGGATGATTGTGATCGTCGAACAGAAGCTTGACTGATCCCTCATAGTTGGGATTGTCCGGAACAAAAAGGTAGGATGCGTCCCCTATGAAAATACCCTCTTTGTCAAAAGCACGTTGTTTGCGGAATACCTTTACCACATCATCACAAAACCACATCATCAGGGCATCTGCATTGGTGTCCTTAGCCATCTTGCGGAGAAAGTCCTTATCACAGGGTGTCTCACGATCATACTGGTTTTTCTTGTTAAAACCATCACAGGCGATAGTCACATCCCCGGTATCCGGATGCACAACCTTACGGCCCGCCTCGGGTCCAAAAGCATTGAGCATCCCTCCAGAACGCACCAGCAGGGGAAAGCCATTGAAGGAATGGACGCCATGAAGCCTCATGGAAAGGTTGCTCGCCACATAAAACCACAGCGGTACATCTTCTTTCTTCCGGGGGGTGGGGTATGTCGCAGAAAGTTTATCGAGAATCGCTTTGGCTTTAATGTATCGGAAAAAATCAGTCTCAAATACCTCGCTGGCAGACTCCATGTAGTCAAATTCTCCGTTACCAAGGGCCTGCAAAACAAAAGGCTTGTTTTCCTCGAATATCACAAGGTCCATCTAAGTCCTCACGATAAGACTTTCTTTTTGCCGGACACAGGGATCTCCTCCCGGCGCATTGCCTCCATCTCATCCATGACCTGAATTATTTTCCTTTGCACCTCCACAAGCCTTGCACGAGCACGTCGAAGCTCTTGATAACGTCGCACCTTAACCTGAATCTCAACTAGAAAACCATGCGGAATAACGCGCAACCTTGTCTTACCCTTCTCGCTGGAACTGACAACCATTCGGCTATGGAGCTCACCCTGGGTACATTTACATCCCGGCTTTCCGCATTTGCGTTTCAGTTCATAGACCGTCCCTTTGATAACGGGCTTATCTGAAAAAGAGGGGTCGATAAGCTGCCTGATCTCATCAGACAGCCTTTTAAGGGACTGCCGAAGCTGACTGAATTTTCGTCTGTCTGTATTGCTCTGTATGCCCATCAATATATAAGCATACAGATTAATGCACAAAATACAAGAAAAAAATCAATGTCTTCCAAAAAAACTTTGTCTTTTTTGAAGGTAGGCTATTAAATGGCTTAAATGGCAGGCTGATGTGGGTCTACAGCTTCCACCGGCCGGTCGCCAAAGATGTAACCGCTACTGTCTGAACCACAGGGATCATCTAAAGGCAGGCTATCCCTTACCACGAAACCGATAGGAGGATACCTTGCTTTGAGACTGTTTATCCGGATCAGGTTTGAAACTGCATATCGTAAAGCTGCCGAAAACGCCCGTTCAGTGCCAACAGCTCCTCACGGTTTCCCGACTCAACAATCCTGCCACCTTCCATAACAAAGATACGATCCGCACTGGCAATTGTGCTCAGCCGGTGTGCGACGACCAGGATGGTCAATTTTCCGTGGAGCTTTTCAATTGCATGCTGCACGAGCCTTTCGCTTTCAGCATCAAGGGCGGACGCGGCCTCGTCAAGGATAAGAATGGCCGGCTCAACAAGAATCGCCCTGGCAATGGCTATACGCTGTTTCTGGCCTCCGGACAAAAGGGTCCCCTGATCGCCAACAATGGTTTCATATCCATGAGGTTGGGCCATAATAAAATCATGCGCGTGGGCCTCCCTTGCTGCTGCAATAACATCTTTGGCCAATTTTTCCGGTTTCCCGTAACGAATGTTATTGGCGATCGAATCGTGGAAGAGGAGGGTCTCCTGGTTGACAATTCCTATTTGCCTGCGCAATGACCCAAGTGTCACATGGCGAACGTCCGTTCCGTCAATTTTCAGGGCTCCGCCTGTCACATCATAAAAACGCGGCACCAGATCGAGAAGAGTGCTCTTCCCGGCACCGGTGGAACCGACAAAGGCCACCATTTCGCCAGCATCCACTTTAAACGAAATGTCCTTGAGCACCAATTCATCGTCGGAATAACCGAAGTTTACACTTGCAAACTCAATGGACTCCCTATGCCGCTGAAGGACCTTTGCATGAGACCGCTCTTTGATGTCCGGTACTGTCTCCATTATTCCAAAGACCCGCTCAGTAGCCCCCTGAAGTGTCTTAAGATTATTATTCACAAGGGCCAGTTTTTTTATCGGGCCATAGACTCGCGAAAAGGCATATACCATGGACAGGAGTTCCCCCAGGGAGTGCTGGAAATAAATCTTTCCAATAATCAGAACGGCCGGCAATACCAGAAATACTGTAGAATCCATTATGGGACCAAGCCCCAGGTGCCATCTGTTCCAGTGCATGATCCTTGTGTAAAGGTACTCTGCCGTATCTCGGAATTTTTTCAGCTCTATTTTACCCGTAAAAAAGCCGTGGACCAGTTTGAGGCAGAGAAGTGTCTCCTGGTAGGCGGAAGTAACCCGGGCGGTAACGTCCTGGACCGTGGTGGCATGTTTCTTGACCTTTCTTCCGAACAGCTTGATCAACCCGATGATCGGCGGTACAATAAAAAATACGAGAAATGTTAACTTATAATTCATGAAGAAAAGGTAAGCCAAAAAAACTACGGCAGTCAGAGGATGCTCTATGAGCCCTATCAGAATATTTGCAATGAGGAGTTGCATAAGAGTCAAATCGGCTGTAGCCCTGGCAACAAGCTCTCCGGATTTTTTTCTCTGATAATATGACATGGGAAGGGAGACAAATTTCTGAAAGAGATCTACCCTCAGAGATTTGACCGCCCTGTTCGAAAAGGCGGCCGCACAAAGGCCGCTTAGATAAATCGCGATGGATTTAAAAAAAACCGATACAAAGGCAACGAATGTGAGGATAAAAAGGAGTGTGTTTGGAGATACTCCTTCTACTAATAGCAGTTCAGTTCGCCTCCACGAAAAAAACGAACCCGATTCAAAGGTAATCCAAGGTATTTTCCAGGCTACCGGATCTGATCCGGCCTTCATCCCTTCATCCACAAAAGGCTGAAGGAGATAGGCTGGAATCACAACAAACAACGACGATAAGGCGGTAAGTAACAGGGCGCAGACCATCAGACCACGGTGCTGCTTCACGTAGGAGGCAATGTCTTTGCCTAAGATAAAGTCTAACATAAGAATTTATGGGAAGCCGGAATTCAGAGGTTGGGAGGGAAAATGATAAGAAATGTTAGAAGCCGGATGGGAACCATAAAAACATCTTAATCCGGCACTCCGAATTCCGAATTCCATGTTCTATAAGGCGCCAATGAGTCTTGAAATGACAAGACGCTGCACCTCGGAGGTCCCTTCCCCTATATCCAGAAGCTTCTGATCTCTATAAAATCTTTCGATGTCATATTCCTTCATCAATCCGTAACCCCCATGGAGCTGAACAGCGTGGTTCGCACACCGATACATAACTTCAGAACAATAGAGTTTGCCCATGGCTGCTTCCCTGGAAAACGGCTTGTCATTATCACGCAACCAGCAGGCCTTATATAAGATGAGTCGGGCGCACTCGATCTCAAGGGCCATATCCGCCAATTTAAAGGCATTTACCTGAAAATTGGATATAGGTCTGCCGAATTGTTCTCTTTCTTTGCTGTATTTGAGGGCCATTTCAAAACAGCCCTGGGCACCACCCAACCCCATAGCCCCTATTGAAAGGCGACCCCCATCCAAAGTCTCCAGCATCTGATGAAATCCGTTTCCTATGGGTCCCAACTGGTTTTCCCTGGGAACCCGGCAATCTTCAAAATAGAGCTCGCTCGTGTTGGAGGCCCTCCACATCATCTTTCCGTGCATTTCCCTTGCTTCAAATCCGGGTGTCCCCTCTGTAACAAGTATGCATGAAAGCTCGGGGCGACCATCATCCCTTGTGCCTGTGCGGCATAACGCCGTCACGCCCGACGTAATCTTGGTAGAGGCATTTGTGATAAAAATCTTACTCCCGTTAATAACCCATTCGTCCCCATCAAGTACGGCAGTCGTCTTGGAGTTGCCCGCATCCGATCCGGCATTGGGTTCGGTCAAACCAAAACCCCAGAGAGCTTCACCACTGCACAGTTTTGGAAGGTACCTTTCCTTCTGTTCCTCGTTCCCATAGTAATAGACAGGTCCTATACCCAAGGAATTGCCTGCTGCCACGGTGGCGGCATGCGAGCCGTCTACCCTGGCGATTTCTTCTGTGGCTATAATATATGAGACGTAGTCCATGCCCTGGCCACCGTACTTTTCAGATACAAACATCCCAAAAAGACCCAGGTCTGCCATCTTCCGCATGGTTTCATATGAAAATACTTCCTTTTCGTCCAGTTCCCTGGCAACCGGCTTGATCTCCTTCTCAGCAAAATCACGCACTGAATTGCGCAAAATCTCCTGCTCCATGGAAAGGCTAAAATCCATAATCACTCCTTCATCTGTTATTGGTAGTCTATCTTCAGGATACGCGCCATTTATATGCAGATGGGAAAGAATTGTCAATTTTTCTTTTTGTTACTCCAGCGGCAAACTAATCTATAATAAGCTTCATCTGTCCGACATCTATCTCCGCACCCATTTTAAGGCAGACCGCCTTAATCTCTTTCCTCTTTTCGGCACCCTTTTCTCTGAAGGATACAATGACCTTCCTGATGTTGTGTTTCTCGATTATCTTTCCTATATCTTCCCGTCCTCCAAGGACAGGGTAGCCCTTAATTTTCCTGTTGTGAAGCCTGGAGTTGTCGTCAATAAAGCCCACAAGCAGGAGCCCAAGATCTCTATTTTTTTCTATTTCCCTCACCGCCATCTGTCCTCCAACCCCTGCCCCATAAATAAGGGTTGGCGTACCTTTTCTGTTTCCTTTCTTTATCCCCTCGTCCAGAAGACGAAAAGAAAGCCTGGACATGGACACCATGATCAACATGAGGACCCAGTAGATAACAAATACAGCCCGGGAAAAACTCTCGAATCGATAGACAAAAAGGAGGATGAGCACGGGCATCACGGAGCCGGCTGTGATGGCCTTCATATAGCCGATCAGGTCCCTGACACCCGTACTTTCCCAGACCCCTCGATAAACGCCCATAACGTAAAAAGAAAGAATTTGACAGGCAATCATAATGGGAAGTGATCTCAAGAAAAAACTGAAGTTTTCTCCAATAAGCCCTTCGAAACGCAAAAGGTAGGCCGTGTAATAGGCCACAGAGATCAAAACAAGATCCAGCAGGACCTCGAATAGCCTTCGCCTGTAAGTAATCTCAATAAGTAGTGGGGTTAGGACACCGGAACTCTCATCGGACAGGACGGACTCTTCCGCATAAACCTTTACCCGCGCCAGGTATACCCAGAAAAAAACCACAAAAAGGAGATAGAGCACAATGACAACCAGGCTGGTTCCCATGCTCACATAATGGATGGCGAGCGCAATAAGACCCGATATCAAGGAGAAGCCATACAGCACCAAAACGGCCTTTTTTTCAGAAAAACCAATGGCAACCATGCGGTGAGAAGAATGATCACGACCTCCCTCGGAAATACTCCGGTGAAACAGCTTACGCATGACGCTTACAAAACCGGTGTCCAGTATTGGGATGAAAAGTATAAGAATCGGAATCGCAATAACCGATAGCAGATGAAATGACGTCCCGCCGCTTACCTGGGGGGGACTTCCTATGACGGTCAGGCACGCCAGGACAAAACCGATGAAAAGGCTTCCCGCGTCCCCCATAAATATTGATGCCGGGTTGAAGTTATAGACCAGAAAGCCGAGAACGGCGCCAAGATACGCCGAACACATCAGCAAAACAGGCCCGGCTAATACGGCGGGATCAGGGTCAATAAAAAGGTTTAGAAAAAGAAAAGCTCCGGCAATAAAAGCAATACCTGCCGAAAGACCGTCCATATTGTCCAACAGGTTGAATGCGTTTGTGATCCCCACTATCCAAATAATGGTCAGGAACAGATTTACCGTTTTGGAATCGGTCCACCCCAGTCGAAAGCCGAAAAACACTAAAATTGAAGTAATGATGATCTGCCCTGCCAGCTTGTGCTGGGGATCCATGTCTAATACGTCATCTGCAAGGCCCAGTGCAAACATGGCAACAAAGCACAACACCATGGGCAGATATGGGTGGCCGTAAGTGGACCAACCCGCAAATACCGCCGCCACCATCCAGACCGTCAACATGGATGCGAAAATGCCGATACCGCCCAGAAGCGCCGTTCTTTTTCGGTGCCATCGATTGTCCTTTGGTACGGCTACCTGTCCCGAGGCCAGCGCAAATCTTCTCACGAGAGGTGTCAGGATAAGGGCTAAAGTAAAACTTACGGCAAAAAAAATAAGATAATGATATATTTTCAGGATATCCATGGAACTCTTATCTCCATCCTTTATTTCAAATCAGCCCTTTTTTCTATAAGTCTTTCAAAATTCGAAATGCCTTTCCCTTTGGCCGTTTCACAAGCGTCCTGGCTTCTTATCTCTGCGATGGTATTTTTGGCTTCTCAATATATGATGTGGACAATAAATGCTTCTTGCATAAGGCCTCAAGGCATCAGGCAAAAAGCCTTATGATCCGAACCAGTTAAAGCAACGCTATCAGTATCCGTGAAAATTGTAAAGGGCAGAAAAAAGCCCCCTTCCCGCATACCGGAAAGAGGGCCTCGTCTTGTAAGCGGGTTCCAGGCCCGCTCTTTTTGGTTTTCAGTTTAGAATGCGACCAGGAATTGCACACCGACCAAAGTCTGGCTGCCCATATCGCCGTTTGCCGGATCAACGATACCGTTCACCTCATTTTCACCGTAGTCATAGTAAAAGATTTCCGGCCGGATCGTAAATCCCTTGGCAACCTTGATGGGAATACTCACACCATAGGCAACTCTCGTGTTATCCCACCTGTTGGCCTGGGCAAGACGATCATCATTGCTCAACTGCTGCATACCGTACATAAAATGTATGGTTGCAATGGGATGCGCCTTCCACGCAAGATCAGCCCAGAAACCAAGAAATTCGGTGTCGGCCACTACCGTTGTCGCAACGCCATTTAAAACCGGATTATCAAACT
>CAZIXY010000167.1:0-7399 GCA_964543315.1 uncultured Desulfobacteraceae bacterium
TTCAAATGGCGGGGGAGGGGAAGCCCTTCCCCGCCGAGTAAAAAGGCGTAACGCAACTTTTTACAAGGTTATCAATATTAAGTCAAAGAAGTTCGTTTCGTCAATTGAAAAACGCGGCAACATGTTACAGCCATGACCCTATTATTTATTTCCTTCACATTTAATGGATAGGTAGCGAGGGAATGAACTGCTATGCCACATCTTGAATTCGCCGCACCAGTACCATCGTGTTTTTAGCAGTATGTTTTATCGTGTTGTCCTTGCTGATGGATGTCAATCTTTTTGCAAATGATTTTAGCGCCGACCTGAATTCATCTGCTTGGTAAAGTGCAAATGTCGAATAGTGGAAATTGCGCGTCCGATTTACCAGGGATTCCATAGGTTCAACACGAACATGCTTGCATTCCTGAATGGATTCTAACTGCAGTTCCGCTACGCTATTGATTGCCTCTTCAAGGCGTTCACGCTGATATAAACGGGTTTCGCGTTTGGTGAATCCAGAGAAATACTGGCCCCATACGGTATAGGCATTCTGTTCGGGTGTTCGGGTATAAATTGACAAAAGACCTCCGGGGCGCAAAACGCGCGCTGCTGCTGCAATAAAACGATCAAGATCAAAATGGTGTACTGCATTGAAGGTAGTAATTGCATCAAAGCAAGCATGGGCAAAAGGCAGGTCATTAGCGTTTACGAGGCAGTAGTTGATATGCAGGAAAGGAAATTCCAGACTCATACGCTTGCGGCACTGTTTTAACATTGAGGAGGAATAGTCACAGCAAAAAAGGCGCAGTTTGCTGGGGGCCCGTGCTGCAAAGAGCTTTGAATAACGCCCTGTTCCGCAGCCGATGTCGGCTACATTAAGCAGATGTTTGTCGCGTGGCAGGCGGGGGATTATCGCCTCGATGATATCGGGGTCTGTGTCTCGCACACGGCTATAAACAGAGGCCACGCGCTCAAAATGATGCTCCATGCACTTCATGATCAATATTTTAGCCCTGTTTGATGAAATCTTCGATCATGCGAAATGCCTCATCGTCTGTAAACTGGCGGGCGGGGTGTTTGCAGAAATAGGCTGAAGGCGCTTGAAGCACCCCGCCCTGGCCACGGTTCAACGCCAGTTTTACACACCGGATGGCGTCAATGCCGACGCCTGCCGAGTTTGGCGAATCCTCCACAGAAAGACGCAGTTCAAGATTCATGGGCACGTCGCCGAATAGTTTTCCCTCCATGCGTATAAAGCAGATTTTGTTATCTTTCTGCCATGCCACCCAGTCACTTGGTCCAATGTGAATATTTTCATCATCCAGGCGATCTGCACCCAATTGAGATTGGACTGATTCGGTTTTGGACTTTTTCTTTGAGATTAGACGGTTCCTATCAAGCATGTTCAGGAAATCCGTATTGCCGCCTGTGTTCAACTGGTAGGTTCGCTCCAGTTTCACACCCCTTTTTCTGAAAAGATCTGCGAGTACCCTATGCACAATGGTAGCACCTAACTGGGACTTAATATCGTCACCGATGAGGGGCAGATTTTTTTCCTTAAAACGGGTTGCCCAGGCAGGATCGCTGGCAATGAAAACCGGAATATTGTTGATAAGACCGATACCTGCCTTGAGGACACAGTCGGCGTAAAATTTTGCTGCCTTTTCTGAACCCACAGGGAGATAGTTCAGGAGCATGTCAGCACCTGATTCTTTTAAAAATTTTACGATTTCTTCTTCGCTGGGCTCCATTTCGTCTGATAAGAGGAACCTGTATTTCTTGTCATAACTCTTTATATGGTCCGCAAAGCTGTCCAGGACGCGACCCATTTTAACGATCACACCCTTTTTAGGAATATCGGTGCAAATGGGTTTGGTACAATTTGGAAGTTGAAAAATGGCCTCTGAGACATCTTTGCCCACTTTCCTTTTATCCGTATCAAAGGCTGCCACGACTTCGATGTCTTGGGGTTTGTAGCCACCTAAATCATAGTGCATGAGCCCTATATGTTCCGTGTTTTCCTTACGGTGGTAAAATTCAATCCCCTGAATGAGTGAGCTTGCACAGTTACCAATGCCGACAATCGCGATTTTGATCTTGTCCATAGTAGAAGTGACCTCCCGAAGTACAGGTACATCTTGTCATATGAGATGAAGGAACTTATTTTACACTTGGGCTGGGGATGTGTATTTCCCAAAAGGATATAATAAATTCAAACAAAATGCTTGTCAAGTGATTAAAATTCCGCTTATTTTTTGTTTATTTGCTTTAAACTTTTCAGATTTTCTACGGCAAATTCAATTGTTGGATCCAGTTCCAGCGCAAGTTGGTAATAGTGAATAGCCTTTTCCTTTTTGCCCATATCCCTGTAGTTGGATGCGATATTGGCATAGTCAATGGCGGAAGCAGGATTTACTTGAAGGACTTTTTTAAAGCATTTTATGGCTTTCTCATGCTCTTTGAGTTTGAAATAGCAAAATCCCATCAGATTATGGATGTCTGTTCTCTCACTGTCGTATTCTTCGGCTTTTTCAAGGACTTTTATGGCCTTTTCATAATGTTCAAGCTCTTTCAGACAGATCCCCATATAGGAATAGATAGTCGGAATATCCTGTTTTGCTGGTTTCATATCCAGGGATCTTTCCAGATATTCAAGGGCTTTTGATGGTTGATTCGTAGCAATATGAGACAATCCGAGAAAAAATTTGGTGTAGTATCTGCCGGGCAGAAGTTCATCCATTTTTAACAGCTGGGCAATGGCCCATTCAGGCTGATTGTTTTCGGCAATCATTTTTGCCGAAAACATACCGACACTGGTTCCGGCAGCCCGCTCCCTGAAATGGGCACCTGGAACAATGGTATAAACAGCGGGGATTTTAAGTTCAGGGTGTGTTACGTCCACCACCAGTGTTTTCATGCCCATTTTTGAAAGTGCTGCAACACAGTTTCCAATTTCCATTTTCATGTTGTCATTGGAAAGATCCGGCATGCTGTAGATGGACACTGTTTTTCGGGAGTGCGTAACGAACTCCGCCTCGGCCAGGTCTTTGAACTTGGGGAGACCGCTCGGTTCATAGCTGGATCCGGTACTAAAATCGCCGGCTAATTGGGCTACTTCCGCCAGTGCCCTTATCAAGGCCTTTTGGGGGTTGGTCGTTGTTCCGGCAGTCCAGACGATCTCACTTGTCTCGGGAAATGTCGAAGGATCATAGGCCAGCACGGCAACCGTGGGAATTCCGGTATCCAATGTAAAATCGGAGGCATACAGTTTGATCCCCACTTCATTATATTTGCGTATCAACTGTAAGGCAAGCGGATCGGTGACTGATGAGAGATCAATAAGGGGCACTTCCAGTTTATTTCGGCTGATTACAGAAGAGACATGCCTTTCCACCACCTCGCAGATTCCCTGGAGGATTGCTTCTTCCATACAGTTGCCCGCCGCGGAGCCATTAAATTCACTAATTGTCAAAAACCAATCAAAGGGTATGAGAATTTCCTTGTTCTCATTGAGATCGGTGCCCCTGACCCACTTTAACTGAAGGCCTGAGAATATTTCCCGGGCACTTTCAAGATTCTGTGAGTTGTCATGCACGGACTCCGCAATATTTTTAAATGGTAGGGCACGGTCCTCAATATTTGTGTATTCTTCAAAAATAAAATTATTGAAGTTCCCGGAAAAGCTGAACAGGCTGAACCTTTCCACAAGTTCCATAATAGCGCTGGCCTCTGCCTGGTGAGGCGTCCCGCCTTTTCCCATCTGCCTTTTCTTTCCGACTGTGTTTTCAGCGTCTTTGCCGCAAATACTAATATATACGGGAATATCCAGACGGCCGTTATCAATCCTGGCAGTATTTTCCAAGATATCCAGATTAATCGTTTTTAGCTTTTCTTTAAAGCGGCTGACCGTCTCGTTTGGAGGTACAGCCTTATCCAGATCAAGGGTGTAGCCCTTGTACACGTCGTTAAGAGTGATCTTTCGGTTCATTCAGCCTCTCCTCTCAGGCCTCGGTTCATCTTTCCTGTAACGTGACCTTCTAAATCCAAGGTAATATGTTTGAATCCGATCTCACGGAATTTTTCCAGGATATTTTTCCTGAGCCTTTCATTAAGGATTTCTTTCAAGCTTCCTGCATTTACCTCTATTGTGGCCATTGACCCGTGATGCCGAACCCTGATTTCTTTAAAACCCTGTTTTGAGAGAAAGCTTTCTGCTCGTTCAATCATCTCCAGTTTTTCGCTTGTGATGAGGCTTCCATAAGGAATCCTGGTGGCGAGACACGGCTGTGCGGGTTTATTCCATGTTGAAAGGCCCATTTCCCTGGATAAAAAGCGGATTTCTTCCTTATTCAGTCCGGCATCCATCAAGGGAGCAATCACTCCGGTCTCTTTTGCGGCCCTGAATCCCGGGCGGTAATCGTTCAGGTCATCCAGGTTGGCACCATGTGCAACATGCATGATGCCGTTTTCTTTCGCGATTGCAAAAATGGAGTCAAACAGGCGTCGTTTGCAGTGATAACAGCGATCCGTGTCGTTAGACACAAAGGCCGGCAGGCCCATTTCATCGGAGGCAAATACAATATGTTTGATATTCCTTTCCCTGGTAAAATCACTGGCCTCCCTTAGCTCCAATTGCGAGTGTATTTCCGAGCTTGCAGTTGCAGCCATTGCCTTTTCTCCCAATATTTCATGGGCAACAGCCAGAAGAAATGTACTGTCCACTCCCCCTGAGAATGCCACCAGCAGGGATTCCAGGCCCTTTATTTGATCGACCAGGTTTTCTTTTTTTGATTGTGCAATATCCTTATCCATAATCTTTCGTTGAATCGTCGAAAATCATGCCCTTTGAGTGTGATCAAAAAAACACTCGCTATACATGGATAAACAACTGAAAGTGCCTAAAATGAGCTGAAGTTAGAAGTGCCTGAAGCCCACCCTGGTGCGATTTTTTCTATATTAATTATGGCCGAGGGCACATTCCAGACCAAACTTTGTAGGTTAATATTGGTGATGAATAGTCTGGGCCAGGGTTGTCATGTCGCTTCGCTCCATCATATTTGTATAAAAGGCATTTCCTAAACCTTAGTCCTCTTTAGTCATTTTGCACTCCTGAGATAACATATAATTATAGCCGTTTTTGGGGGCTTATAAAAGCAATGGCCTTTAGTGTGGACTCTTTATCTATTTATCAGGTGCTTTAGGGATTTACAAACCATTATTGTATGTGATTCTTTTAAATCCCTTTGAACGCATACCTCCGCTCAACGTTCAATATGGCAGGCTTCTCAAGGCAAGCGATAAATTCACATTGGTGATAACAAGAGAAGGCGAATCCTTGATCAGAAAACCTATAAAGGATTTGGCGGATGAATTGGACCCCGATAAATTCTGGCGCGTTCATCGGGGCACTATTGTCAATGCCGGATGTATTTCCGAGGTAAGCCGTTCCCTGACCGGGCGATCAGTTATCGGGTTAAAAGACCTGCCGGAAACCCTTGCCGTAAGCAGGTCCTATGTCCATCTGTTCAAACAGATGTAGTAAGACATCGGGCAACATACATCCGGTTTTCAAAAATCCGACAGAGCACGTCTTACGGCGCTGATAAACTCGGCAAAGATTTTTGTGGTCTTTTTCCTTTTGATGCGTGAGATATCCTGGAACATGGCGCGGCGCAGTCCCATGGAGATTTCAAGTTGAACACCCCTGCCGGTCCGGCTTCGATTGCAGATATTTAATTTGTTTATTCCCGGGAAACGGGGTGATTCTTTGACGGCAAAACCTGCAAGTTTTGTTGCTTTTATTATCTTTTCCTTGAGCAGTTTGTCCCTACCACCGATGTAAACTATTTTTCCTTTTTCTTTGCAGCCATGAATTGTCACGATTGTTTGAGAATTATTAGCAATGTCTGTCCCACGGGGTTCGTCAAATCGCCTGCTGGTAATGTGAAGGTTCCAATTGCCTCTTTTTTTCAGGCCGTCAAGACAGTAAAAGGAATGCTCATCACCTGCCAGGGCATCGGCTATTTCTGTTGTTCCCGGCTCAATCCCTCCGCCATGAGGTGCCATCACCAGAATGCCGGATTTTCGGTGCCTGAAATGAATCCGGTAGTCCTTTCCTTTTGTTTCATTTTCGTTCAGTTGTCTGTAGTTGTCATATTTTCCCATAGTATCTTAATAATCACATTAAATAGAGGGGAAGCTGGTCGGCCACGAGAAATCCTTTTCCGGTGGGTAAAATCCTGTTGTCTATTATTTTGAGGAATCCAGAGTCCCGGAGCATTAAAAGCACGTCGTTTGATGCAGGATTGCCGGAAATATTTTTTAGATCAAGCCCCTGATTTGTCCTTAAACCGAGCGAAACCTTCTCAAGTCTCAATAGTTCCTCAGTAAGATTTTCATGTCCTGCGATCGGGGCTTTTCCAACTTCCAGCATCTCACAGTATTTTTTGACGGATCTGATATTCCACCGGCGGGTTGAATTTTGAAATGAATGGGCCGACGGGCCGAGACCCAGATAAGGGATATGCTGCCAGTACTTACAGTTGTGACGGGAGAAAAGACAATCGTTCCCGGCAAAGTTTGAAATCTCATAATGAATATAGCCATGTTCTTTAAGAAAATGAGATGTGGCCACGAAAAAGTTACGTTCATTTTCTTCGCCGGGAGGCTTTAGCATCCCCTTTTCATTAAGCTTTCCAAACGGTGTTTTCTCTTCAATGGTTAACTGGTAGCATGAGAGGTGTTCGGGTTCAAATTCCATTGCCTGTTTAAGGTTTTTCAGCCAGCCTTCTAAGGTTTGCCCCTCAAATCCGTAGATGAGGTCCATGCCAATATTCTCAAATCCCGCGGATCGCAGAGCCATAAGAGCTTTTTTGGACTGGCCGGCGGTATGTCTTCTTCCAAGAAACAATAATTCGCTATCTTCAAAGGATTGGACGCCGAGGCTGATGCGGTTAAAGCCCAGGTCCTTGAGTGACTCTATTTTTTCTCTGTTCAGGTCGCAGGGATTTGCTTCGAGGGTGATCTCCGTATCCCGGGCAAAATCAAAATGAGTGAAAAGGTGTTCCATCATACCGGCAAGATCCTTGATGTCCAGGAATGAAGGTGTGCCACCGCCAAGATAAAGACTGTCAAACTCGTCGAAATGACCTTTGTAGTGTTTGATTTCTTCTCTAAAGGCCTTCAACCATCGTGGAATGAGCGTCGCGGAGGCTATGGAGTAAAATGCGCAGTAGGGGCACTTGCTCCTGCAAAAAGGGATATGGACATAAAGGCCGGGGTTGAACAATGTCTTGGTCACCCTGTTATTTTGAATCTGATTTCAGTACTGCCACAAAAGCACTTTGCGGGATGCTGACGGATCCGATCATCTTCATTCTCTTCTTGCCTTTTTTCTGTTTTTCAAGCAGTTTGCGTT
>CAZIXY010000168.1:0-7372 GCA_964543315.1 uncultured Desulfobacteraceae bacterium
CAAAAATGATATTGAAAATGAAGGTGCCAATACACTGATAATTGCCGCCTGCTCCCACAGGGTTATGTACGATGCATTCAATTTTGAAGGTTGTATCGTCGATAGGGTGAATATACGGGAACAGGTTGTCTGGTGCCAGAAACCGGGAGACGAGAACACGCAGATGATGGCCGAGGATTATCTCAGGATGGCTATGGCCAAGGTCGATAATATGGAACTCCCGGAACCCTACAAACCTGAAGAAGAGATATCCAGGGACATCCTTGTCGTTGGGGGAGGACTAACGGGAATGACATCGGCCTTAGAGGCCTCAAAAGCTGGCCATTCGGTCGTATTGGTCGAAAAAGAACCCCAATTGGGTGGTTTCCAGGGCAGCGTACGGGAGGTAGCCACATTCCCTTACAAGGGGACGGTTGAAAATGATCTTGAAGCGTTGATTGAGGAAGTTACAAAAAATGAAAAGATCAAAGTTTATTCAGGGGCCAAGGTCGAAAAAACCGTTGGAGGGCCCGGTGTTTTTACAGTTACCGTAAGTCAGAACGGGACAAAGGCGGAACACAGGATCGGAGCTATTGTATTGGCGGCAGGATGGCAACCCTATGATCCGGAAAAATTAGATGAAAAATTGGGATTCGGGACATCTCCCAATGTGATAACCAATGTCATGTTTGAAGAGAGTTCCAACGGGGGGAAGGTCGTCCGCCCGAGTGACGGGAAAGAGCTGACTAATGTGGCTTTCCTGCAATGTGCAGGCCAGAGGGACCCTGACCACCTCCCGTATTGCTCGAGCGTGTGTTGTGTGACCGCCCTTAAACAGGCCCTGCAGATTAAGGCCCAGAACCCGGACGCCAATGTGTTTGTGGTTTACAAAGAAATGAGGACTCCCGGGCAGTCCGAAAATTTGTATTTGAAGGCCCAGGAAGAAGGCATAACATTTATCCGATGCCAGTCTCCCGAGGTCAAAGCAAGCGGTGAAGGGCTAGCTGTCGAGGCGGAAGACGAGTTGTTGGGAGAGGCAGTAATCATGGAAGACCTGGATATGGTGGTCCTTGCCACAGGGATGGTTCCGGTCTCGGCCTTTGGCATGGACATCAGCAAAGAAGAAAAAGAAGAAGAGGAAGCCAAAAAAGGGGACGAGGATTTGGAAGATATACCCCTTGATGTTATCAGACGTTCCGAACTCTTGAATCTTGAATACCGGCAGGGACCTGAGTTGCCGGCCCTTAATTACGATTTTCCCGATTCCAATTTTATCTGTTTTCCATATGAAAGCAGGCGCACGGGGATCTATCCCGCCGGCTGCGTAAGGCGACCCATGGGAATCGCCACGGCCCAGGAAGACGCCGCAGGCGCGGTAATGAAGGCGATCCAGTGCATCGAGCTTACCTCACAGGGTTCGGCTGTTCATCCACGTGTAGGAGACATGACCTTTCCCGAGTTTGCTATGCAGCGCTGTACCCAGTGCAAGCGATGTACTGTGGAGTGTCCTTTTGGAGCGATAAATGAGGATGAAGAGGCCAATCCCTTGCCCCAGATCACAAGATGCAGGCGTTGCGGTGTCTGCATGGGGGCTTGCCCGGAACGTATTATCTCGTTTAAAAACTATTCGGTGCAGATGATCGGCGCCATGATTAAGGCTATTGATGTCCCTGAAGAGGACGAAGAGAAACCTCGGATCCTCGTGCTTGCATGTGAAAACGATGCCTATGCTGCGCTTGATATGGCCGGAATAAACCGTATGAATTACAATGCCTGGATAAGGGTTATTCCTCTCAGGTGCTTAGGTTCCATGAACCTGGTATGGATTGCGGACTCTCTTTCAAAGGGTATTGACGGAGTTCTTCTCTTAGGCTGTAAGCACGGTGACGATTATCAGTGTCATTTTATCAAGGGAAGTGAGCTGGCGGATATCCGCTTGAGCAAGGTTTCAGAGACATTGGATAGATTAGCGTTGGAATCGGAACGTGTCCGTTTCGAAACCGTATCTATTATAGATTACGACAGGCTTCCTGCCCTATTGGATGAATTTGCGGAGACAATCGACGAAGTTGGGCCCAATCCTTTCAAGGGATGGTAATTTTTAGGAGGATGAAAATGGGTATTAAAGTTGATCCGAATTTGATGAAAGACCTGAAGGCATTTGGTCTGAAAGATGCGAACAAGTGTATGCACTGTGGAAATTGCACAGCAGTTTGCCCCCTTTCCACGCCGGATAATACCTTTCCGAGAAAATTAATAAAGTATGCCCAGATGGGTCTGAAGGACAAAGTCTTGAAGAGCCCGGAGCCGTGGCTTTGCTATTATTGCGGGGATTGTTCTGATACCTGCCCACGGGGAGCCGATCCCGGTGAGGCCATGATGGTGATGCGGAGGTATCTCACTTCCCAATATGACTGGACAGGCTTTGCCCGAAGGTTTTATACATCTGAAAAGTTCGAGATCATTGCTGTTGCCATCGTAGGCATTCTAATAGGGCTGGCAATGTGGATTTTTCACGCCGATAATCCCAATATGGAACATGCCTATCTCAATTCAGTATGGCCTGCACCCGCCATAGAAATTGCCGATCTTATCATGGCTGCGGTTCTCACCTTCCTGTTGCTCAGCAATACATGGCGGTGCGTCAAGTTTATCATGGGTGATCTCCTAAAAAAGATTCCTCTTGAGGTATATATCCTCCAGGCAAAGGACCTTATTATCCATTTTTTGACCCAAAGAAAGTTTGGAGAGTGTGAGGATAGAATGCAGTGGATCGTTCACCTTTTGATTATGACCGGTTACAGTACCGTTTTTTTGCTGGTAGTTGTTTTTCTTGCAGGCGGTATACACGTCATAGGTCTCTCGTGGGATAAGATCATGTTTCAGCGAGATGTGATCTATCCGTTTTTTCATCCCGTCCGTCTCCTGGGGTACTATGCGACCTTTGCCATTCTTTACGGTACCACCTATGCGATGATCGGACGGCTTAAGAAAAACAAGGCGCCCTATAAGAGTTCACACGGTACCGACTGGATGTTTCTGATTCTCCTGCAGCTTACGACCCTTACAGGAATATTTATCCATTTCACCCGGCTTTTGGATTGGCCCATGCCGACATATGTCCTGTATGTGATTCATTTGATGGTAGCCATACCCATGCTGGTCCTGGAGGTCCCTTTTGCAAAATGGGCTCATCTGGCATTCAGGCCCGTGGTTCTTTACCTGATGGGTGTGAAAGAAAAATATAAGGAACTTAAGGGGATTGCCTAGGATGCTGTCGGAAGGATTCCTATCTACCGTTCGGTATGCCGTTCGACAAGCTCACGGTCCCGAGCAACGTCGAGGGACTCACGGCCCTGAGCAAAGCCGAAGGGCTGTGTTATCCTCATCCCCCGTCATTGCGGCGTACTTCACTGTACGCCTTCTACCCTCTGTAGCAAGGCTAATGCGGAGGACAGGCATTCCTCGAGATTCCGGATGCCTTGTATCTGGAAATTTTCCATCAGCCTCCGAACCGGTTTTTTTAAGGCTTCCTACGGGTGGTATATACTTCATCATTAAGAATACGCGGGAAGGTAAAATTAAGACGGGAGGTCAAAAATTTAGTAGTAAAAATCCATTTGAAGTAAGGGACTCAATGTCTTAATTGCATTGTTTTGTCCCCAAAAAGGCTAAAAAGTAACCATTTAAACGCAAATTTCATTAATTCAACATCATCAGAAGCCAGACTTTCCTTGAGGCCCGGCTTCACATCAAAAAGTTCAAAGAACCTGCTTTTAAAGACAAAGTCCCTAAATCTGTCCAGGTTATAGGAAGCCATATAAAACATTTGGATTTTTCGAGGGCGATCTTTCTTCGGCCCCATGGATTTTTGAGATGTGATGATCCCTAACCACGGGTCGTTCATGGCATTGTATTCATAGACGCCCTCGTTTTTCATCCATTCCTCAATAGTCCACTCTTTGTCCTCCTGAAAGCCCAGACAGTGATCCTCCATCACAAGAAAAAATTTTTCCAGGGCGTTTGTCCGGACATCCGGTTTTGTGGCAGCCCTGCCTAAGGGATAAATGCGGCAGGCTCCGGGTCGGTCTTCATAGATTGTACATCCATCAGGTGAGACAAACGGACAGCTCCTTTTCTCATCCTGGTTCATCTTGAGTCTCACCATGGGAAATCGAGACTGGCTTTCTGTTTCTTGGTCCGTGTATTTGTCCAGAAAATTATCAGAAGGAATGCCCAGCCGATTTTTCATTCTCAGGATGTCATAGGGTGTGAGAATAAGCTTGAGATCTGCGCAACATCTAATAAAGCACTCAATTCCCTTATAACAGCGGAATTTGAAAGTGTTCCCCTGAAGAGGTTTAAATGTTGCCTGTTCAGGATTGCTGTTCATCGATTATATTTATTTCACTGACAATAAAGCCCACGCTTAAGGTAGCCTTGTGTTTTTTGCAATAACAGCCAAACGGCTCGGCATGTCACTCTTCTTAAGTCCGCATCTACTCCTACGCTGCAAGCGGCCCTCACTGTGGTCTGCCGGAACGACAGGCTGGGGGCTCCATTATATACCTTGGCTGTGCAGCCCACGACTCGGGCCGCAGTGCAGGTCAGAGGAGTTTTGATCCGGAAGATGCGTCCTTTCGAAAAGCCCCATGCCTTTGCCTCGCAACTACCGGGGGGATCCTGGCAATGACCTTGCGTCATGGCCGATATGCAGGTGGCGTGTCACTCGTTTTTAGTGCGTTATCTTTTACCCCAAACACCTTTTTACCAAAGAGGCCGAACTTAATCCAATCATAAGCAAATAAAAGAAGATCTTCATCACTTTCTTTTATTTTTTCAATTCTTTCCGGTTCAACCTCCAATCTTTCCAGGAAAGTGCTCTTAAAGACGAATTCTCTGAATTTGTCGAGGTTGTACAGGGCCATAAAGGTCATTTTATGAATTTTAGGGTTATCAATGTCCAGTCCCTGGGCCTGTAGTGGTATAGTTATACCGGACAGCTGCTCGTTCATTTCTTCATAGGGATCAATTTTTTGATCTGACAACCAATCTGAGATCTTCCAGGTATCGTTTTCCTCAAGCCCGAGACATTTGGATCTGTCCGTAATCAGACTGAATGTTCCATCATCGTTTACATCCAGGGGATACATCCGACAGGACCACGGCCTGTCATTATAAACAGAGCAGCCCGTTTTTGAGACAAACGGACACCTTTTGTCGTCTTCATTCATCTTGAGTATCACCATAGGGATCAGGCTTTTTTCCTGGGGAACGATAAGTGTGTGTTTTTCTAAAAATTCATCGGAAGAAATTCCAAGTCCGTTTTTCAGACGTAGTACGTCGTATGGGGTCAGGACAATTGTTATATCTTGACAGCATTTCGTGAAACAGGGGACCCCTGGATGACATTTAAAACTAAATCGATTCTCTCGCTCCATCCTCAGGCCATTTTGAGCGTCATTTGCGTTTTTTGGTGCCGACATATTCTATTCCTTTCTAATCATTAAAGCTGGCCATTTTATACATATCTGCCAGAAATCGCTTGACGGATAATACATGGCGTTGTCTTATAGAGACTGTGTATAACAAAAACCTTATTTAATGGTCAATGAGATAAAGATTCTGGAGGGTGAATATTTATGAAAGAGAGAACATTGTCAATTATCAAGCCGGACGGCGTATCAAAAAATTTGATTGGGGAGGTTATCAGACGTTTAGAGGCCCAGGAAATTGAAATCACGGCCATGAAAATGGTAAAAATGAGCAAGGATCAGGCCAAAGGTTTTTACAGCGTTCATAGAGGGAAACCTTTTTTTGAAAGTGTTACGGATTTTATGTCATCCGGCCCCTCCGTAGTGATGGTTTTGGAGGGGAATGACGTTATCAGGAGATATCGTAAATTGATGGGTGCTACAAATTATGAAGAAGCAGCGGAAGGGACCATCCGCAGAGAATTTGCTACGGACATAGAAAAAAATGTTGTCCACGGCTCAGATTCTGAAGAAACCGCTCAGTTTGAAATCGGTTATTTTTTTAACGCCTTGGAAATTATAAAAAGATCTTAGGGTTTATTCGTCTCCAGACTCGCGAGTCTGGAGACACTTTTAAACCCTGTATTGAGCTTATGAAAACCATGCCCTATGGGCGAGGCCAGAATCCTTTGGCTATGCCTGTGTAAACTACAAAACGTGCCTAAAATGAGCTAAAGTTTGAAGTGCCTAAAGTTATCGTGTCGCTTCGCTCCTACTAATTTATAAAACAAAAGAATTCCTTAACTTTAGTCACTTTAGATCACTTTAGTCACTTGGCACTTACAAGATTATCTTTGATTATAGCCCCTTTTAGGGGTTCATGAAAGACTTGTCCTTCCCCGCGTAGCGGGATCTTAGATAGGCGTGGATTCTTTACTCAGTGCTATCGGTTTCCTTCTCTTCGTCTTGTTCTTCTTGATCCTCCGGACTTTTTTCTCCCTTCAATTCTTGGATTTCTTCTTTCAGGTTTTTAATAACCTCGTCTTTCTGATCGACATTTGTGTCGCCGAATGTCTCTTCGGTCCTTTTGTCCTTAATCTCCTCAAATCCCAAATAGGCGGCTAAGGCTCCACCAAGGATTAACATGATAGGTATTCCGGCCATAAGTGCCTTAACGAAATATCCCCACCACGCGATAATCCCTATGATCCCCAACACTAATGCTGCAAGTCCTCCAGCTAAAGCTGCCATTTCAATACCTCCTTGAAACTTCGATGGTTTGAGCACAATTCTTTGTCTTATTCCACTTTAAATTTCTGATAACATAAAGAACATAAGGGTTCAAGTATTAATGTAAAAAATATAAAAGGAGATAGGCGCTTAATGGTATGATTTGTATGCGGTAAAATCTGATAAACTAAAAAGTATTGATATTTTTTTAGTAAATAGGTATTAATATTATCTTTAAAAAAATTGAGTTCCATCCAGCAAAACTTCGGGAATAAGTTCGGCTGAGACTCAGTCGAAGGCCTCATGTGGAGTCGCCGCATGGGATGTGTTTCGTGCATTTTCAACAAAATTAGAGTAATTTAAAGAAAAAAGGAGATTTTTTCAAAAAAATCGATTTAGCTGGATATAAGCATGTATTATTGCTCTATTCTGATGTTGATATTGATATTGAATAAAATTAAACTAATAATTTCGACTTTTTCAGTTGTGAGGCCAGCGTAGCTCAGATGGCAGAGCAACTGATTTGTAATCAGTGGGTCGGGGGTTCGATTCCCTTCGCTGGCTCCATGTGGGTTTTTATTCAAATTAGTTACTATTCGGGATAATGCATTTCTGGTTTTGGAGGATCTCAAAGTGGAGAGGTTCCCGAGTGGCCAAAGGGAGCAGACTGTAAATCTGCCGGCTCAGCC
>CAZIXY010000169.1:0-7305 GCA_964543315.1 uncultured Desulfobacteraceae bacterium
GGTTGAAGGCCCGCCGGAATGAGTTAACACGGCAACGCGGTTGGAGCGCGGGATGGGCTGGTTTGCAAGGGCCCAGGCCCACTGGTAGAGATCCTCAATTGTACGGGCTTCGATAATACCGGCCTGGCGGAACATGTCACTATACAGTTTTGCGGGCGCGCAGATTGCGCCCGTATGGCTGGCCGAGGAACGAGAACCCGCCTCGGTTCCTCCCACGTAAAGGGCGACCAGAGGCTTTGTCATGCTGACTTTCATGGCTTTCTCCAGAAATAGACGTGGCCTTTTCAGCCCCTCGATATAAAAGGCGATAGCCCTGGTTTCATCGTCTTCTCCGAGGTATTCCAGGCAGTCGACAAGGTCAATATCCGCCTTGTTTCCGATGCTGATGGCGCGGCTGTAACCGACGCCCCGTCTTTCAAGGTATTTGAGCACCTGGGTGACGTATGTGCCGCTCTGGGAAGCCAAGCCCATGCTTCCGTGCGGTTGTTTATAGGAAAACATGGTGAGATTGAGGCGGTGATGGGGATTCAGAATACCCAGGCAGTTAGGGCCGATAAATCTGATCCGATGGCGACGGGCAAGCTCAAGGAGTTGCATTTCCAGTTGCTTACCCTCCTCGCCCATTTCACGGAATCCGCCGGAAGTAACAACAGCATAATGCACTCCTTTAGAACCGCAGTCCCTGAAAATATCGGGGACAAACCTTGCCGGAACCGTGATGACGGCAAGATCCACGGGGTCTGGAATATCTCGTATGGATGGATATGCACTGATGCCGAGCACTGATTTTTCTTTTGGATGAACCGGATAAATTCTGCCCTTATAGCCGAAGTTCAGCGTTTGTATCATCTGGACGGTACCCATGGTAGTGGGCTGGTTGTTGGCGCCCACAAAGGCTACTGAATTTGGATTGAGCATGTGGTGTAACGGATTCGTGTTTTTATTCATAATCGACAAACCTTTCGTAAGTAAGAAATCCGCACGGGCGTGAGGTCTTTTTCACCGTGACAGATAATTCTGAAAGTGCAAAGTGACACGCTAACCCTGGCCCAGACCGTTCATCATAAATATTGGCATAAAAAAACTGAACCCGGGCGGGCGGGGGCCCCTGATAATCTGCAGGATATCCCCGTAAGTAATGTCTATTTGATATCCCGATCCTTGAAATGGATGGTCTTTTCCAAAAGTTCCCCTCCCTTGATCTTGATATCGGAGAAATATAACGACGGCTCCCCGGGCTTTTCAGGATCGAAGGCAGCGATGTCATAGGTTCCCGGTTGGAGCATGATGGTAACCGGGTTGGAATCAGATGTGTCCCCCGTGGTTACAGGCTCCACCGTGCCGGGTCTTCGCACATAGATATAGCCGTCAGCAGGGAGACCGTCTTTGATAACCCTAACCTTCAGATAGCCTTCGCTAAAGTCGAATATCTGAACCAATTCTATTCCTTTAAAGTCAACCACGGCTATCTGGGTCATTTTCCGTTCCGTGGATATATCCGTTACATTGATCCTGTAGTTTCCCGGGACAAGGTAAAATTTGACCGGATTTTGAATGGTAGTATCCCCGGTTGCGATGATTCTGCCTTCTTTCCGGACAGAGATATGGGCTTCAAAACTTACACCGTTTTTTATGGCGGCAACACAGAGTGCCGGGCCCTCCTGTTTTGGCTCAAACTCTATGATGTTTTTGGCGGCCGTCATGAAATCTGTTGCGTCCTTTATGGGGTAGTATTCTCCCCCTCCCTCATCGGCAATGCATGATAATTGGACCTTGGCCTTTTTGGAGACACCGAAGCCGATGACATGCACGACAAACTTGATGCCAAGTTTTTTCAGCTTTTTTAAGACCTTGCATGGATTGCCTGCGCATGTTTCATTACAATTTCCTACAAGGACTATTGTGCATTTCTCCTCAAATGTCTTGAGAGCGTCAAAGGCCCTGAGAATGGACAGGGCGATGGGGGCTTTCCCTCTGGGTTTCAGGCCCTTAATTCGGGCAATCATCCGGTCTTTATCCAACGGACCAACCGGAATGATGAGTTCGACATCCTTACAGTTGCGTTTTTTTCGATGGCCACATGCAACCAGTCCCACGTTCAGGAAGTCCGGCAGTTCTTTTACAAGATTTGTCATGCCCTCCTTTAGGATATCGATTTTTACCCTGCCATCTAACTTTTTCAACATGTTCGCAGATGAGTCGAGAACAAAGATGATGCTGTCATTTGCATTTGCACAGCTGTGCAGAGGAGTTGAAAGGACAAGAGGAACTGCAAGCACGGTCAGCAGAAAAAAAACTTTGTAGCAAAATTTCTTTGAAAGCCTTATCATTTTTCATCCCAAGCGATTTTATAAAATGAATTTTCGAAGCCGAGTCCCGGTGACGGGTGAGTATCCCCGATAGGATTCTTTATTTAACTTTGAAAACCAAACAATCTAAGGGCGTGGCCAGAATCCTTAAAGCCACTTCCTCTGGGAGTGGATTTTTTACTAAAATTTTACCGGCTGAGGGGAGTTTAGGATAAAGTGGATCGCGAGTCAAACGTTTGATCCATAATGCTTGACCGGCCAGTCCTGTTTTTCTAATATTTTGGTAACAAACTCCCCGCGGTCCCGGAAGGGGCTTTCTGCGAAGGCGGGTAAAGAGAAGTTTATTGAATTTATGAAAGCGACGGACCTGATAATGTCGTACGAGTGCGAGGTTAGAATATGACAAATCATGACAGTTTTGATCAGTTTATGGACAACGACTATTGCGGCCGAATTTTGAGGGGCGGCTACAGCGAGGATCTGAAAAGTCGTGTCTCGGAGTATATTACCTGTTATCGTGACTTCGAAAAGGCGGGCAATCCCGCCATCCCTTATATCTCTGCGTGGGAGGAGGCGGGAAAGGAGATATGGTACGAGTTTGTAAGCAGACGTTTCACAGACCTTCTTCAGTGCGAGCCGTCGGAGGTAGCGGTGGCTTTTCAGAACAGTGTCCTGGATCGACGCGTGTACAAATATCCGCACGCTGAAAAGGACATCGAAAAAGAAATCATGAGTCGAAGTGAACTGGAAAGCGCCAGGAAAATGCTTCGCGAGGATGTTAAAAAGGCCGGAACTATTGATGCGGTCTATAAGATCTCCCTTGAAGAGGATAGGATCCTATGGCTCAAGGACCTTGCAACCGTGGAAGCCTATAGGAATGATGGGATTTATCTTTCAAGGGGATGCCTGACAGTCGTCACAAAGGAGATGAGGGCTGAGGAGGAAAGGGTTAATCGAGAAAAGCTCCAGGCCCTGCTTGAAACGGCAGGCGCCGTGTGTCACGAATTAAATCAACCTATACAGAGCGTTTTGAGTTATTGTGAAACAACGTTAATGGAGATTGAAGGAGATGATCCCATAGGCAAAAGATTCAAAAAGATTATGGACCAGACAAGAAGGATGGGTAATATTACCAGAAAGCTTACGCGAATTACGAAATATGAGACAAAGGACTATCTCGAGGGTGTCAAAATCGTTGATATTGACAAGTCTTCACAAGAAGATCGTTGAGTAAGTCTGTATTGTAAAATTTGGAGGACAAGATGGAAAAACCAATAGAAAACTACTGGAGGGTTCGTCTCAATGATCTAAAGGAGGCGCTGGAGGAGAATAACTTCGAGGTTTATATTGGGGATAACGGAAATCATGCAAAGGACATTGTGCTTAAGGAAATCGTGCCGAAATCAAAAGCAAACAGTATTTCCTGGGGAGGCTCCATGACCTTCCTGGCTACGGGGCTTTACAGTGCCCTGAAGGATCGCACGGATCTCAGTATTATTGATGTGTTCGACAAAAGCCTTCCAGATGAAAAAAAGCTGGAACAAAGGAGGCAGGCTCTTCTCGCAGATCTTTTTATTACCGGAACCAATGCGGTGACCGAAGCAGGGCAGCTTGTCAACCTGGACATGTACGGCAACCGGGTCGCGGCCATTACCTTCGGCCCCAAGCAGGTGGTCATTTGCGTGGGGCGAAATAAGATTGTCACGGATCTTGAGGATGCCATGTCGCGTATCAGAGATTATACGGCCCCGGCCAACGCCATGCGGCTCGACAAGAAAACACCGTGCGTCAAAGATTCCAGATGCAGCGATTGCAAGAGCCCGGATCGGATCTGCAACACGTGGACCATCACGGAAAAATCATTTCCTAAAGGAAGGATTAAGGTGGTTTTGGTCAACGAAGACCTGGGATTATAAGCAATGGCGAACCAGCAGGGCAAACGGCTCAGCACAGCACTTTTCTCCAGGCCGTATCTGCTCCTAAGATGCAAGCGGCCCTCGCTGAAGTCTGCTGCAACAGAAGGTAGTCGATACCACAAGGCCATTGCAACGCAGACCGCGACTCGGCCCCCAACACAGGGCGAAGGAGATTTGATCCGGAAGACTCGGACTTTCGAAGAGCGCCATGACCATCGAACATGTGTTTGCTGGATATATGACGTTTTACTGGCTTGCATTGTTGCTAAAGGCTCTCCATGACACTCTTCTTAAGACTTTCTGTTTTTTCTTGTTTTGAAGATTGTTTTATGTTCTAAAGGTTGTTGAGGGGGTGGCAAACGTGACGGAGGGGCAGAGGTCATCGCCTAAAATAATCAGGTCCAGATTCAGGATGATGGCGGAAGGCATCATTCCCCATAAAGAGCTTGAGAACCTTCATGACGAACAAGTGAAGATATTCTTGACAGAACCGGACCCTGAAAAATGGCCCCCTGAATTATCCCACCTCAGGAAGTATGTCCCGGAGGATACCGCGGCGTAAAAGCATCCGTAGTTCCCAAATCCACACCCGGACAAGAGTAAATTAAAAATATTTTCCTTGAGCTACGGATTTCGAAATTAAATGATACGTAAATCCGAGTGTCCATTGATTTGTGCCAGGGAATTGAAAAATTGTCGGGAGGTAAAACACCGAAAAAATGCGAATAAACCGAACCGGAAAAATAACTGAAGGCTTTTATGTCCTGGGAAATGAAGGGGCGCCGGTGTATCTCTTGGACGGATCCGTTCCGGCCCTGTTTGATGCAGGATTTACGGCATTTGCCCGGACCTATGAAACTGATATTAAAGCTGTTCTCGGCAACCGTGCTCCGGCCTACCTTTTTTTGACCCATGCCCACTTT
Organism: uncultured Desulfobacteraceae bacterium; assembly: GCA_964543315.1. Classification (GTDB taxonomy): domain Bacteria; phylum Desulfobacterota; class DSM-4660; order Desulfatiglandales; family Desulfatiglandaceae; genus JAFDHL01. The sequence continues at coordinate 5,149 of CAZIXY010000169.1, forward strand.
GACCACGTGGGTGCGGCAGGCTATCTCAAGAGCGTGTGGCCGGAAATGCAGATATGTGCATCTGCGCGGGCCGGGGAGATCCTGAGACGCAGCGGGGCCGTTGAATTGATCGGGCAACTCAACGATGAAGCACGGCAAATAATTCGTTCGTGGGGGGTGGATTCAATCTACGAGGCACCTTTTAAACCCTTTGGTCTTGATCTTGTCCTTGCCCCCGATGATACGATTGAACTGGGGCGGGAGTATACGGTCAGGGCTATCAGTACACCCGGACATACCTGGGATTTTATGAGCTACTGGGTGCCTGAAAAGAAGATTCTTGTGGCATCGGAGGCGGTAGGGACCGATGACGGTACAGGTAACATTATCACCGAATTTCTCGTAGACTACGATACTTATTGCAGTTCCATGAAAAGGCTGGCCCGACTGGACCCTCAAGTTCTCTGCCTTGGGCACTGGATTGTGCTTACGGGTCCGGACGCCGGAAGACACATAAAAAATTCTTTTGAACAGGCTTCTTCATATGTTTCCATGGTCGAAGGATTTTTACTTGATGAAATGGGTGACATAGAACGAACCGTGGAAAGGATCAAGGCTGAGCAATGGGATCCCAAACCCTTGCCCAAACAGCCTGAGCCCGCCTATTTACTGAATACCCGGGCAAGAGTGAAGAACATATGGGAGCGAATGCATAAAAGAAAAGTAGTGGTTGAATAGCTCTACTTCATATTTTCAAAGTCTTGATCGGATTTGGCAATTGTTTTTTCAGGATGAATGATTTTGGCGTCTGGAGCCATACCGGCAAGCATAACCTGGCGGAAGGCCCAGACTAATTCTCGGCCATCGAATAGATGACTGAATGCAGTCCACTGAAGCAAAATTCCGTCATGGATAGCCAGGATAGTAGCAGCCAACAATTCCGCATCTAAGTCAGTGCGGATATCTCCTTTGGCCTGAGCGTCTTTGAGGATCCGGACGATGAAATTGCGTTGCTGATCCAAAATACTAAAAAAGGCCTTTACGTTCCTGTCTTCCGAAGGGGACAGTTCCAATGAAAGATTACGAAGGCAATGCACGAGATCGGTATTTTCGACCGCGAACCTGGCATTAAATTTGAATGTCCACCAGATTCTATCCATAGGTCGAGGGCCGGATACCATTGTTTCTCTAATATAAACATCCAGATATTCCTTTTTCAGGCGCTTAACCACCTCGCCCAAAAGCTCTGATTTGCCTTTAAAGTGCCAGTACAGCGCACCACGGGAAATGCCGGATCTGCGGGTGACGTCCTCAATAGTTGTCGCGTGGTAACCCTTACGGCCGAATAGTTGCGTAGCCGCATGCAATATTTTCTCTTTGCTGTTTTTTTTGTTAATATCTAATTTTCTTTTTGGCATAAGCTGTCAATATGTTAAGTTGTTATATATTTGTTTGCATTTCACATTTTTTCCGCGGGGATGATACACTTTAAAAGTAAGGATAAAGGAGATCCGATATAATACCGGATCTCCTTTTCCTGTACCCTATTTTAGATTTCGAGGTTTTATCCAATCGGTGGCCGAAACAAACACCCCTTTGTCGAAATCAGCCTTGAAAATCTTGCTATAGGGTGAAGGTGGATGAGATTTTGGCGAGTAGGTCATGGGTGATAGCATGCCCCCGCAGTTATAATCCTTAAATGTCTCCATCGAGTCAACGAATTTCTCCACAGTGATATTCCTGCCTGTCCTTCTAATTCCTTCACTAATAAGATCGGAATCCGTATACCCTTGAATATACAAACTGGGTAGCTTGGGCGATGAGTGACCATATTTCGAAGCAATTGCCCTTAGTTCTCTTGCGCCCGAGGTATCGTCATTCCATGCTCCAAAAACACTTGCTGCATAATAGCCCCCTTTTGCTGCTTTTCCGGTCACCTTCAGCAAGGAATCATCTGCACACCACGTATATGAGAGATAGGTGGGATAATAGTTAAATTTTTGTGCCGTTTTTAGGAAGTTAATAACCCCGGGCGGCAATTCGAAAAGAATTACATAATCCGCATTTACCTTTTTTAAACTCATTACCTGTGAAGAGGCGTCGACACTTCTTAGGGAAAGTTCGACTTGCGCAGCAGGTTTTAAACCGTACTGGTTCAATCGCTTAATACATGCCTTC
>CAZIXY010000170.1:0-7259 GCA_964543315.1 uncultured Desulfobacteraceae bacterium
CTTCCCCGCCGAGTAAAAAGGCGTAACGCGACTTTTTACGAGGTTATCAAAATTAATTTTATTTTTAGAGCGGCAAAGCCGCGTTATATAAAATCGCACAGCGATTTTATCACTTATGCCCAAACGCACTGACATAAAGAAGATTCTGATCATCGGATCCGGCCCCATCGTTATCGGTCAGGCCTGCGAGTTCGATTACTCGGGCACCCAGGCCTGCAAGGCCCTGATGGAAGAGGGATATGAGGTGGTCCTTGTGAACAGTAATCCAGCCACTATTATGACGGACCCGGAGACGGCCCACCGCACATATATAGAACCCATAACCCCGGAGATTGTCGCCAAGGTCCTGGAGCGGGAACGGCCCGATGCCGTGTTGCCCACACTCGGGGGTCAGACAGGACTGAACACGGCCGTACAGGTTGCGGAGACCGGAATTTTTGAAAAATTGAATGTGGAATTGATAGGGGCCTCGATCCCCGTGATTCTTAAGGCGGAAGACCGCGAACAATTCAGGGACGCCATGAAGCATATCAATCTCAGGGTGCCGGAAAACGGCATCGTGAGAGATATGGATCAGGCCAGGGAGGTTGCTGAGAGAATCGGGTACCCGCTCATCATCAGGGCCAGCTTTACACTGGGAGGTGCGGGCAGCGGTGTGGCTTATAACCGGGAGGAAATGGAGAGTCTTGCCAAGAGTGGCCTGGATGCCAGCATGATTTCCGAGATTATCATAGAGGAATCTCTTATAGGTTGGAAAGAATACGAACTGGAGGTCATGAGGGATTTCAAAGACAACGTGGTCATCATCTGTTCGATTGAAAACCTGGATCCCATGGGTGTTCATACCGGTGACAGTATTACCGTGGCCCCTGCCCAGACCCTTACCGACCGTGAATATCAGGCCATGCGTGATGCGGCAATCGCTATTATCAGGGAAATCGGCGTGGAGACCGGCGGTTCGAACATCCAGTTTGCCATACACCCTGAGACGGGGGAAATGGTGGTTATTGAGATGAACCCGAGGGTGTCCAGGAGTTCGGCCCTGGCTTCCAAAGCCACAGGCTTCCCCATTGCCAAGATAGCGGCCAAACTTGCCGTTGGATATACATTAGACGAGATCGCTAACGATATTACCCGGGAAACCTTAGCCTCTTTTGAACCGACCATTGATTACTGCGTCGTCAAGATACCCCGCTGGACCTTTGAAAAATTTGCAGGCTCTGAAGATACGTTGACAACTTCCATGAAATCCGTGGGCGAAACAATGGCCATAGGCAGGACATTTAAGGAGTCCTTCCAGAAGGCCATTAGATCCCTGGAAATAGGCCGCTTCGGGCTTGGTTCGGACATGTCTTCGTTCGGATACGGCGGGCTTGATCTCAGCGATTTGGAGGAGAAGCTCATCCGGCCGAACTCCAACCGGATCTTTTTTATTTATGAGGCATTCGAACGGGGGATGACGATTGAAAGGCTGTACGAGTTGACACGTATTGATCCCTGGTTCCTTTACCACTTTGAGCAGATGCACAATCTGGAAATCCGGTTAAAGGACTCGGTAAAAAGAGGAACCGGGCATGATAAATTGGATTTTGAGCTTATAAAGAAGGCAAAGGAATACGGTTTTTCCGACGTCCAGCTGGCGAGTATATTCGGAACGGATGAAAAGGGCATCCGCATGGCACGGGTTTCGGCAGGGTTGGAGCCCGTTTATAAGCTGGTGGATACCTGTGCCGCCGAGTTTGAGGCATATACACCTTACTACTACTCAACCTATGAACAGGAAAACGAAATCCGTTCTTCAAACAAAAAAAAGGTGGTGATCCTTGGCGGTGGGCCTAACCGTATAGGCCAGGGCATAGAGTTTGATTACTGCTGTGTCCAGGCCTCCATGGCATTAAGAGAGATGGGCATTGAGAGTATCATGGTCAACAGTAACCCGGAAACGGTCAGTACGGATTATGATACATCGGACAAGCTCTATTTCGAGCCACTGACCCGGGAAGATGTCCTGAATATTGTAGAGCAGGAAAAACCGGAAGGCATCATAGTCCAGTTCGGAGGGCAGACCCCGCTCAATATTTCCGTTCCGCTGGCAGAGGAGGGGGTTAAAATTCTCGGGACCACCCCGGACAGCATAGACCGGGCCGAGGACAGGGAGCGTTTCCAGGCCCTTTTGAAAAAGTTGGATATTCTTCAGCCTGAAAACGGGATCGCCGTTGACAAGAAAGAGGCCGTTCGCGTGGCCGAGCAGATCGGATATCCTGTTGTGGTAAGGCCGTCCTTTGTCTTGGGCGGCCGGGCTATGGAGATCGTCTATGATCAGGCGGATCTTGAATATTATATGGAAAGCGCGGTACAGGTATCCCCCGGCAAGCCTGTTTTGATAGACAAATTTCTCGAGGATGCAACGGAAATCGATGTGGATGCCATTTCCGACGGCAGGGAGACCGTTATCGGGGGAATTATGGAGCACATTGAAGAGGCCGGCATACACAGCGGGGACAGTGCCTGTGTGTTGCCCCCGGTTTCTTTGACGGATGAAATCCTTGACCAGGTCAGAGCCAACACCATAGCCATTGCCGGGGAATTGGGTGTTGTGGGATTGATGAATATCCAGTATGCGATCAAAGACAAGGTGGTCTACGTCCTTGAGGTGAACCCAAGGGCTTCGAGGACAATCCCCTTTGTAAGTAAGGCCACCGGTGTCTCTTTGGCCAAACTGGCGACCAAAGTCATTATGGGGAAATCCCTGAAAGATCTGGGCGTTGCAGGGGAGGTTATTCCGGCACATGTATCGTGCAAGGAATCGGTTTTCCCTTTTACCCGCTTTCCCGGAGTGGATACCCTCCTGGGACCGGAGATGAAATCCACCGGCGAGGTGATGGGCATAGACCAGTCATTTGAACTTGCCTTTGCCAAGTCACAGTTGGCTGTAGGGCAGAAACTGCCTCTGACAGGGACAGTGTTTATCAGCGTCAAGGACGAAGACAAGATGGCGGTTCTGGAAACCGCATTTATATTCTATGATTTGGGGTTCAAGATTGTGGCCACACAGGGCACTTCCGAATGCCTGTCTGATCACGGTGTTTTAAACAAAAAAGTAAACAAGGTTAGAGAAGGAAGGCCCCATGTGGTTGATATGATCAAAAACGGCGAGATTAATCTGATCATCAACACGACAAACAACAAGAAGGCCGTCTCGGAGTCCTATTCTATTAGGCGTACCGCTCTCACTCTCAATGTTTCCTACACCACCACCATCGCAGGGGGAAGGGCGACGGCCCTTGCCATCAAGGCCATGAAAGAAGGAACCCTTGAGGTGAAGACATTGCAGGAGTACCATAATAAAATAACCTGACAAAGTCCGGTTATTTTATAAAACGCGACTTCGTCGCTTCGCTCCTCGCAATGACCGGTAAAACGATTTTACGAGGCTATCAATTTTCAGCCGAAAATTTTCTATTCCTTGATTGCTGACATGGAAGACCTATGAAAGCAACTTCTGAAAACTATAAATATATTCGTCACCCACGCCGGCCCAGAGAGGAATGCGGGATCTTTGCGGTTTACGGCCATGAGGAGGCCGCCAAACTGGCCTATTTCGGTCTTTATGCCCTTCAGCACAGGGGGCAGGAAAGTGCCGGTATCGTAACCTCCGACGGTAAGCGGGTCCTGGGGCATAAGGCCATGGGGCTCGTGCCGGAAATATTTGATGAGCCGGTCTTGGAAAAGCTCAAAGGGCATATGGCCCTCGGCCATGTCCGGTATTCCACCACTGGCTCATCCCTGCTTGTAAATGCCCAGCCGTTCAGGATTCAATATTCGGGCAGGTCCCTGGCCATTGCCCACAACGGCAATCTGGTGAATGCCCGTAAGATTCGATCCGAACTGGAAAACAAGGGGTCCATTTTTCAGACCACCATGGATACCGAAGTCGTACTGCATTTGACGGCAAAATTCATAAAGAAAGGGCTGGAACAGGCCATGATTGATACCATGGCTTTGGTCAAAGGGGCATATTCCATGGTTATCATGACAGAGGACACCATCATTGCAGCCAAGGACCCCAATGGATTTCGGCCCCTCTGTCTGGGGAAAATGGATCCCGGTTATGTCGTGGCATCGGAGAGCTGTGCCCTTGATCTGGTGGGAGCGGAGTATATAAGGGAAATTGAGCCGGGTGAAATATTGATCATCAACAATAATGGACTGCAAAGTATCCCGTCGGGTGTAAAGGGCCGCAAAAGTCAATGTATCTTTGAGTTGATTTATTTTGCAAGACCTGACAGCAACGTGTTCGGGCAGAATGTCTATATGTTCCGCAAAAACCAGGGAAAGCTTTTGGCCGAGGAATTCCCCCGTGACGTGGACTTTATGATGCCATTTCCCGATTCCGGCAATTATGCCGCTACCGGCTATGCCCAGGCATCGGGCATCCCCCTTGAGATAGGTATGATCAGGAACCATTATGTGGGAAGGACCTTTATACAACCCTCACAGAGCATGCGGGATTTCGGAGTAAAGGTAAAACTCAATCCTGTCAGAGATCTATTAAAGGACAAACGAGTGTTGATAATAGAAGATTCCATCATTCGGGGGACAACGGCAAGAACCAGAATAAAGACACTGAGAGAAATAGGTGCCAGCGAGATCCATATGCTTGTGAGCTGCCCGCCCCATTGTTTTCCGTGCCATTACGGAATTGATTTTTCAACCAGTGGTGAATTGATTGCGGCACAGAAATCTGTAGGAGAGATCCGGGATTTTACGGGACTGGATAGCCTCGGCTATCTGAATATCAATAACCTGGTGAAGGCTACAGACATACCTGAACAGGATCTCTGCCTTGCCTGCTTTAACGGGAAATATCCCGTTCCTATAGACGAGGAATTTACCAAATACTGCCTTGAATAATAGTCTTCCTATCCGGCACTCAGTTGTAACCATAACTTCTTCCAAACTTGCTTCAATTACGGATATAGCGCTTTCCCAAAGCCGGATCGAGACCAATCTTTGAGATATGAAGTGAAAACAACTGGATTCTTGATGTTACTATAATTGCCGATAGAGCAGATACAACAAATTAGGGTAAAGCGACTTAGTGGCACAAAGGATTTAGAGATCACTCTCTTATCGCAGTTTTGGGTGCGGCTGTTATCCATAGCATATATCTCAACCGAGGGGCAGAAAATAGGCAGGTTTTATCAATAGGCAGGAGTTACTCAACATAGCCTGTCGGAGCATATCGTAGATTTATCCGCCTATGGAGGATCCCGCTATCGGGGCCCAGTTAAATTGACTTTGTCTTTATTTAACCGGGGTCAACAACGTCCCCAAGTTCCTTTCACTCAAAAATGAAAAGCGGTTAAAGAAAAAAGCAACGGGTAAAAATGGGCAGGTAGTCCACTTCTTCCTTTTCAATAAAAGCATAAGTTCCTTTTTCCCGGGACTTGTTCCATCACAGAATCGGATTAATGCCGGCTGTGTTGAGTTATTTATTTGTGGACGCAAACCTGTTTTTACCCTGCAGCAACCTGAGCACACCATATAGGTTAGTAGAAACAACATCCGCTCCTTCGATCTCTCTTCTTGTTCTGGAGATAAGGACCTTTCTGTCAGCTCCTACCATCTCTGCCGCCTTTTTTAATCGATCCAATTCATCCCTACCAGGAGAACCTGAAAGCTTAATTTCGAAGGCCCACTTTTTACCATTAAGTATCAAAAAGAGATCAAGTTCGTGACCGTCATTTGTCCTGAAGAAGTATGCTTCATAATGAGTACCCTGCGCCTCAAGACAGATAAGGATCTGTTCAATCACAAAACCTTCCCAGCTGAATCCGACCCATGGCTGGACGATTAAATCATCTGACCTGTTAACCCCTTGAAGGCTATGCAAAAGACCTGTATCACGCCAGTATACTTTAGGGCTCTTAACAAGCCTTTTTCGGATATTGGTATGAAAAGGTTGAAGCCTTCGAATAAGATATGCCTGCTCGAGGTAGTTCAGATATGAATTAACCGTGTGATAGGAGAGCCCCATGCTTTTGCCAATCTGGCTCGCATTCCAGACATTGCCGTTGCTTACGGCCAACATCCTAAAAAGCCTCTGGGTAACCTGTGGAGTTGCCGGTAAGCCCCATTGAGGAAGATCACGCATGGCAAGCAAATCGAGATAATTTCTTTGCCATAAAGGAAAATTATCCCTTTTGAGTATTCCTCCATCGGGAAAGCCGCCCACAAGCCACAAATTATCGAGACCCTTGCGCTTAACTTCATCTATATAAAAAGGCGAAAGTTCACAAACGGCGATTCGTCCGGTCAGGAATTCCGACACCTGTATCATTAACCCCGGTGAGACAGACCCTAGAATCATGAAACGACCCATCTTGTCTCTGCGGTTGTCAATGGCGCTTCTTATTCTGGGAAAGATTTCAGGATAACTTTGAGCCTCATCCAGAATAATAAGGTGATCGGATTGAGTAATCTCATCCCATTGCAAGTCAAGCCTAAGTTTTTCCTGCTCAACTTCCAGGTCGTAATAGCTTGTGGAAAAGGTCTTTGCCAGTGTCGTCTTTCCGGACTGCCTTGGGCCTAACAAGGCAACGGCAGGAAATTGTTTAAGGTGCGATATGATTGTATTTTTTAATTTTCGCTTTATCATATCTTACATTATAGAAATATATTTCTAATTTGCAAGTTTATTTGGCCGAAATATATGGCAGCTTCCGAACGATTGGATCAAATGAGTCAGACTTATCTAAGGTTTTCAAGGCGGATGATATTTTCACCTTGCAGGGCGATATCAAAGATTAGGCCTTATTGACTTATCGATCTCACCGTCACAAGTTGTTTTGGAATCAACGTCCTCTTTTAGAGAATGTTATTTTGCTTAAGGCGTGAATGCTGATAGCTGAAAGCTCAAGGGGTTATGATAACCCCTTGCAATACCAGTTTCGCCCTGGTCTTTTACTGGGCACTAATCTGGCCTTGATTTTTCTCAAATTTGCGTCATAATGATGCCCGATTGTGTGAATCTCGTTAACCACTCACTTCCAATACTCCGGAGTTCGGACCATACCATGGAGAAACACCTCAAATTGTGCCGTCCTTGCTCCTGACAGGAGCTAAACAGTCCTGTTGGGGGCCCATTTTTTTGCCTTAACAATACAGGATACAGGATTCTACATAAATAATGAAAAACGCAATCTGGAACTCGGAACCTTGGACCTTAAAATTGAACGCAAAATAAAAACCCAGGA
>CAZIXY010000171.1:0-7250 GCA_964543315.1 uncultured Desulfobacteraceae bacterium
GGCGCTGGGGAGACTGAATTTCTGGAAGGCGGCGAGCCCTCCACCATACATGACCTCCTAGAAGACAAAACCCCGAGTTTTAGATAACGGGGTTTTTTTGTCTTTTCATTTTCAAAAGCCCTATTTCATGAAATCATTTTATTATCCCTCCATAATTCTATCACCTTTTTTGCTTGTTCTATAGGGTTCAAGCAATCAGACATACTGCCAGGAGTGGATTTTCAGAGGATTTTCCTGAAATATTCAATGGTCCTTTTTAGACCTGTTTCAATGTCCAGCTTTGGTTCCCAACCAAGATTTTCCCTTGCCAGAGTGATGTCAGGCTGTCTCTGCACGGGGTCATCCTGAGGAAGAGGCTCAAAGATGATCTTGGATGTGCTTCCTGTCAGGTCGATGATCATTTTTGCAATGTCCAGGATGCTTAATTCGTCAGGATTTCCAAGGTTTACGGGACCAATAAAATTGTCCGGGCCATTCATCATCCGGACCATGCCTTCCACCATGTCGTCCACATAACAAAATGAACGGGTCTGTGTCCCGTCGCCATAGACGGTTATGTCCTTACTTGTCAATGCCTGGACAATGAAGTTGCTGATCACCCGACCATCTCTCGGGTGCATTCTTGGGCCGTAGGTGTTAAAGATCCGAACGACCCTGATATTAACATTGTTTTGTCTATGGTAATCAAAAAAAAGGGTTTCGGCACAACGCTTGCCTTCATCATAGCAGGACCTGGGTCCTATTGTGTTGACATTGCCCCAGTATTCTTCCTTTTGAGGATGAACAACGGGATTACCGTAGATTTCACTGGTCGACGCTTGCAGGATTTTGGCCCTGACCCTTTTGGCAAGGCCGAGCATATTGATGGCCCCCATTACGCTGGTCTTGGTGGTCTTAACCGGGTTGTACTGATAATGGATCGGTGAAGCCGGACAGGCAAGATTGTATATTTCATCTGCCTCGAGAAAGATAGGTTGCACAAGATCATGGCGTATCAATTCAAAATTGGGTTTTTCGAGCAGGCGAACAATATTCTTTTTGCTTCCCGTGAAAAAATTGTCCAGGCACAGAATGTCATGCCCCTGCGCGACCAGATGGTCACATAGATGAGAACCCAGGAAGCCTGCACCGCCGGTTACGAGTATGCGTTTTTGGTTGTGGAGCATGTTCGTTTTCACCTTCCCGTCCTCGTACGATGCCATAGGCTATGGCCGACGGTGTCCCCAGTAATTTTGTTACGGTGGGTGGACAGTCTAAACACCTTTTTTCGTTCGACCTTGAGACCTTTGGGCCCCGAGACTTGTCGACGAGCCCTTCGGCTGTGAGCTCAGGGCCGAACGGCTCAAGTCGAGTCGCTCAAGGCCGAGGGGCTCTCGACAGGCAGCTTGACTGCGTGAGGAGTCCCCAGTTATTAGAAATGGGTCTGCGGAGGCTTTCCCAATGGAAATACATTGAAGCCGATTTCAAAGAGTTTATCGTGGTCAAGAATGTTTCTTCCATCAAAGATAAAGGCCAATTTTGTCATGGATTTAAATATTTTTTTATAATCGAGGTGCCTGTATATTTCCCATTCCGTCATAACGGCAATTGCGTCACAACCGTAAGATGCCTCATAAGGATCTTCAACATAGGAGATAGTGCCGTTCAATTCCTCGAGGTCTTTTTTCGCATTATCTAATGCCTTTGGGTCAGATATCACCAGATCGGCCCTCTCTTCTATCAGCCGTCTGGAAATGAATATGGCGGGGCTTTCTCTTGTGTCCCCTGTATCGGCCTTGAATGCAAAGCCGAAAAGGCAGATTTTTTTACCTGCCAATGTGTTGAACATGGCTGTAAGCATGTTCAACACGAAGCGCTCCTTCTGATAGTCATTGATTTTAACCACGCCCTCCCAATAATCGGCCACTTCTTTAAGGCCGTAGTACCGGCAGAGATAGACCAGGTTCAGGATATCCTTTTTAAAGCAGGACCCTCCGAAACCGACACTAACACTAAGAAATTTTTCCCCAATACGGCTGTCCATGGCAACAGCTCTGGAAACCTCCGTGATGTTAGCTTCGGTCTTTTCACAAAGCGCTGAGATGGAATTTATGGACGATATTCTTTGTGCCAAAAAGGCATTGGCCACCAATTTTGAGAGCTCACTACTCCAGATATTAGATGTTATGATGCGATTTTTTGGAACCCAGTTGGCGTAAATCTCGACCAGCTCTTTCCTGGCCCTAAGCCCGCTTGGTGTTTCTCTGGACCCAATGAGAACGCGATCAGGATTCTCCAGGTTCTTTACGGCTGTGCCTTCGGCCAGGAACTCCGGATTGGAGAGAACATCAAACCGGATGTCGTTTGAATTTGAGGTGAGGATTCTTTCCATGGCCAAGGCGGTCTTGACAGGGAGGGTGCTTTTTTCAACGATTATGCAGTTTGATTCGGCGTGCCTTTGTATTTGTCTGGCGGTTTTTTCCCAGTACTGAAGATCGGCGGCCATTCCTGCGCCCGCCCCGAATGTTTTGGTCGGAGTGTTGACACTAACGAAGATGATGTCTGCTTCCTTTATTCCTTTTTCAATCTTCGTGCTGAAGAAAAGATTCCTGTCCCGTGCCTTTTTTACTATTTCGTCCAGTCCCGGCTCAAATATGGGAAGGGCATCTGAGTTCCACTGGGCAATTCGGGAGGGATTTATATCAACGAGCGTGACTTTGTATTGCGGGCATTTATAAGCTATCATTGCCATGGTGGGTCCGCCCACATAACCTGCCCCGATACAAAGGATATTTTTTTTAAACGACATTGTTATAGTGTTTCTCAGTAAAGCTAAAAATGAAAAATATACGGCGCACGGCATAAAGAGCGTTTTAAAAAGCGAGGGAATGGTCCCTCAGATGCCAATTGTGCCGACGATGCTTACGGTTTGTATGTCTAATAACATACTGAAATAATTATAACAAGTGTTATTTTTGAAAGTCAATTAAAACCTTTCCTAAAAGATTCATCTATATCTTTGCATGACGCGGTTCAGGTATATCAGGCATTTTGCCGGATAGAATCGCAGAAGGAATTTCCGTCACCATGCACTCAGCCTCTTCATTGTTGGCGAGTATTTCCGCCGCCTTCTCAACCGCATGTGACAGTAAAGGTGGCCGGTTGTCGGAAGAGTGGGCATCGCTCGCGATTATATGGGCGAGCCGGTGTTTTAGCAGTATGCCGCTCGAATGCTTGGCTCTCATCCCAAAATCACCTGTAAGGCTCATGGCAGTGATCTGGCTTAGCGCACCCATGCTGATAAACTCATACAGGATTTCCGGATCGTTCTGTATTATGTCGTTTCGTTCCGGATGGGTGATAATTGGAGTGATGCCGTTCAGTTTCAGATGAAAGATTTCATCTTTTACCTCCTTTTTCAGGATTGTCATCGAGGGCAATTCCAGTAAAATAAATTTTCCTGCGGCATTGATAGTGGGTGCATCGCCACTTGTAATCCTATCCAACAGGTGCGGGTACAGGTGTACATCAGCCCCCACATGTAACACCAGATCAATATTGTTTTCAAAAAGGGATTTTTGAAGGGAGTTCACCTTTTCAATAATTTCGTTGAGCGGGTTCGAATAGATACCATTGAGGGTATGAGGTGTGGCAACGACAACCTGGATGCCGTCTTTTACGGCGAGCGTTGCCATTGCAAGGCTCTCTTCCAGGGAGCGTGGTCCGTCATCCGCACCCGGCAATATGTGACAATGAAGGTCTATCACAATTATCAAGCCTTCTTTATATAGTCTTCTCTTGGAGGTGAAAAGACTTCCAGCACTTCGGAGACCAACTCCAAACATCTTCCGCTGTGAACCACATTAGATCGAACGTGATATGCATCTCCTTCGTTTACGACCCTCTTGTCTTTATCGATAATCAGTTCAATGGCCCCTTTAAGCACGGTCCCCATCTGTTCATGGGGGTGCGAGTGTTCAGGAATTTTGGCGCCGGGCTCTAAATGGAAAAACATCATGGTCATTTTGTCTCCTGAGATGACTCGCATCTCAACTCCCTCGGCCGGTACCTGGGGGGCCATTTCTTTGACGACATAATAACTCATTTGTAATCCTTTCTATCCTTTTGTGATTTTTACCCTTAATAATATAATGATACCCCTATGACAAGAGCTGTTTTGGATCAAATCGGCTGGGTTGTAAAAAAAGAGGAAGCATTACAACTTGACAATTGACTCGCTATCTCTCATTTTAACCGAGAAATAAAGACGGTTTTTCAAAACACTACTTTCTTATATCATTTAAAAATGCTTTTTGTCATCTTGCTTGTCGTTAATATCCTGTTTTTTGCGCTTACCGTGCTGTTCCTTTACGAATCAATACGCGAAAAAGAACCTTGGGCACCTAAAATAGGGTTGGCGTTGCTGTCGGGCCTTGTGCTGCTGGCCCGGTCTCCCCTTGCCCGTAGATTTTTCCCTCATATTGACAATGCGATCTACGGCAAAAAATGGATGTCGAGACCTGTACCTGCATGGGTGGACTGTCGAGGCAGTCAATACGAAAGTAAGTGACCTGTGCGATCTCCAGCATATTAAAGGTAAATCTTAAACCCACAGCTAGTCCTTTTAGAGGAAGTCGTACAATTTCAGCTTTTTCATTGCTTTCATGTCTCTGTTATGTATATATTGAATTTTTATGAATTTTAGATGTTTGAGCTGCTCAGGAAAACGTGTTTTTTGTCCCATAAAAACAGGAATGCTCTTAAAGAAAGGAGGTTTTTTTAGGGTTTTAGGGGGCTCTTAGTCATTTTCATGGCCAGGATACTTGGAAACGTTTCATAAGGCACTGTTCCTAAGGAATGTGTGTAATTTTGACTCACCAAATAAGATTACGGAGGTTAAGTAAAATGGAACGAAGATTTATGAAAACAAGTTTTGCTGTTTTGGGCGCCATTTTGGCCATATCATTTGTCCTGTTGCCTGTTCATTCCGAGGCCCGGAACATCAAGGTCGGGGTGATTGATTGCTATAGCGGTCCTCCAGCTGTTTACGGAAAGGATGCCCTGAATGGCTTCAAGCTCGCACTGGAAGATATCAACAAAAAAGGTGTTCTGGGAAAGAAGATCGAGTTTACTACCCGTGACACCAAGTTTAAGGTTGATTTGGCCCTGAATATGGCAAAAGAACTGGTCATGCGGGAGAACGTTGATGTTCTCGTAGGCACCATTAACAGCGGGGCTGCCATGGCTGTATCCGATGCGGTTGCCAAAAAGGAAAAGGTGCCGTTTATTGTATGGATATCCAAGAGTGAGAATATTACCGGAAAGAAAGGTCATCGATACGTTTTCTCTTCCGGTGAAAACACTGCTATGGCAGGAAAAGCAGGTGGAGTTGCCCTTTCCAGCAAGCCCTATATCAAATACTGGGTTGGAGGGGACGATTATGAGTATGGCCATGCCATAGCTGATGCTGCCTGGCGAAATCTCAAGAAAATGAAGCCCGAGGTAAAGATGATCGGGAAATCATGGTGGAAGCCGGGCGAACCGGATCTCGTGCCATACATAACTGCTATTTTAGGGGCAAAACCGGATGCTGTTATCTTCTGCACGGGCGGTCGCAGCATGACCAATATTATGAAGGCGGTCAAGGCAACCGGTATGGCTGAGAAAATTCCTGTCTGGATTCACACCGCCACAGATCATGCGGTTTTAAAGCCCCTTGGTGCAGAAGCCCCTGAAGGTGTGATGGGCACAATGGACTATCATTTTTATTATCCTGATACCGCCGCCAACAGGACGTTTGTTGATAAATTCAAGGCCGCTTATGGAAGTCCTCCGGGTTTTCCCGCTTTTCACGGCTACAACACTGCAAATTTCATTGCCGAAGCATTCAGATTAGCGGGTGCCGTGGATAAGGAAAAATTCGTTGATGCCCTGGAGGGGTTGTGGATAGATAGTCCTGCAGGACAGATAGAGATGAGGAAATGTGACCATCAGGTTGTTTACCCCATGTATTTGGGTGTGACAAAAAAATCGGCGAAATACGGTTTTGTGGTTTCCACAGATATTCAGACGCTGACTGGGTTTGATGTCATGCCCACATGCGGGGAGATCGCCAAGGCACGGGGAAAGTAAAAGATAAATGACTCTTGAAGATTGACTATTGGATTTCAAATATCCAGTTTTCAATCTTCAATTTTTTAGATGATCAAGGGGGCGGAATGGAGTTGGGTCAAACCTTTTCTTTTGCTGCCTTGGGCAGTCAGTTTCTTGTCGGGCTGAGCCGGTCAATGATTTTGTTTATCGTCTCTGCCGGGATGAGCTTTGTGCTCGGAGTGCTCAGGGTCCCGAATGTTGCCCATGGTTCCCTTTATATGATCGGTGCCTTTGCGGCCTTTAGTATTACAAATCTTTTGGGCGGCGGCTCTACAGGATTCTGGCTGGCATTAATCCTGGCTCCCCTTATTGTTGCCTTGGTCAGTCTTATAGCAGAGAGATCCTTATTCTGTTTCCTTTATGAAAGGGAGCACCTGATGCTCCTGCTGTTTACCTTCGCACTCATGCTTATACTTGGTGATCTAGTAAAGATGATTTGGGGTGCCGATTACAGGTCGATCATGGCGCCTGAATTATTACAGGGCTCTGTGAGCATATTTGAATCGGCCTTTCCGCGGTATAATCTTTTTCTCCTTTTTGTTGGTCCCCTGGTGGCCATTGGGCTGTGGCTCTTTTCCAATAGAACCAAGATAGGCAAGATAGCCCGGGCAGCGGCGGTTGATAGAGAGATGGTAGGCGCCATAGGCATAAACGTCAGTTGGGTGTTTGCCTTTGCGTTTGTCTTGGGGTGTCTCCTTGCCGGGTTGGGAGGCGCTCTGGTGTCACCCACTGTGAGCGTGACCATTGGAATGGACCACGATATCATCATGGAGGCCTTTCTTATTGTGACTATCGGGGGTTTGGGCAACATGTGGGGTGCTTTGGTCGGGTCGCTTATTTTTGGTCTGACACAGGCATTTGGTGTTTTGTTCTGGCCGCAATTTGCCATAGTCTTTCCCTATATTGCGGTGGTGATAGTCCTAACATGGAAGCCAAGGGGAATGCTCAAGTCGGTATGGTAATAAAATTTCTTACAGAAATTTTATGTAACGCAGCTTCGCTGCTATTGTCTTGATGTTATCATTCTTGAAAAGTAACTGCTCAGGTTATTTAGGCTGACTACTGGTATGATTCCAAAATAACATTGCAAACAACACGTCATTGCGAGGAGCGTAGCG
>CAZIXY010000172.1:0-7065 GCA_964543315.1 uncultured Desulfobacteraceae bacterium
AGAATCACTTAACCAGATTCTTGAGTCTGTGCGTTGGGCCCCTTCATGGACCAACACCCAGTGCTGGGAGGTGATTGTGGTTAAGGATCCCGGGATCAAAGAACAGCTCCAGGCGACTCTTATCAAGAATCCTGCCACGAAAGCGATGGCACAGGCCCCTGTGGTCCTCGTACTCTGTGGTAAGCTGAAATGTTCCGGGTATTACAAAGACCAGGTAACCACAAAGTTCGGGGATTGGTTTATGTTCGATTTAGGGATAGCAAACCAGAATATTTGTTTAACTGCGTATAACCTGGGATTGGGGACAGTCATTGTGGGGCTCTTTGACCATAACAGGGCCAAAGAAATTTTGGGAGTATCCGATGATTACGAAGTGGTCACGATGATACCCGTGGGCTATCCTGCAAAGGAACCGGAAGCACCTAAACGCCGTGAGATCAATGAATTTATCCATTTTAATAAGTTTTGATTCGCAAGAATGATAATGAGATTTTTTCCAGAGCAAAGTATTTCTTTGAGGGCGGGTGATAAGTTTTAAACAAGGCCCGAACAGTTTTTTAGGGTTTATCATCAAATGTTTTGCGGAAATATTTCTAAGTCAATCTTCTTGTCAAGCCTCCATACGGTAAGTGATTTTTTTTTGCCTGATTCTTTTTGAAACATCTTGATAATTTCGGATACAGGCCTGTTTTTCACTGAAACGCCGTCAATAGATGAAATCATGTCATATTTCTCAATACCCGCTTTATCAGCGGGAGAGTTTTCAATCAATTCGAAAACAGTCGGATAATAATCATTCCCATTGTTTGTGAAGACGAAGAAGTCAAACCCAAAAGGCGTCATGATGCGCTCACGGGAAATAGGACCCTCTGGGAATTCGCCCAAGAGAAAGATAGCGATGGTTTGACCTGATACTCTCAAGTCCGAATTGCCGGCTGTCCCCATTCCAATTCCCGCCCAGATCGGTTTGAGAGTCTCGGGATCCAGGGCATCAATCCGAACAACAGGATAACAGGTGCCAGCCGTTTGGCCCGGGACCTTATAGATCTGTTTTGACATACTACCGGGCACGTAATTATCTAATGCTCTTTTTTCAGAAAGCCATTTTGGTGACACCATTGTTTCCGGGTGGCTAAGTCCTTTTCTGTATTGAATATAGCCATCAATTGTAGCCAGAATATCAGGTTTTTCCGTGACTTCAACATATCTATAGCCACGGATTTCAAAGGTATTCCGCAACAAAAACAGCATTTGCGTCTCCAGTATGTCATCTTTCAACAGGGGTTCTTTTTTTAAACGTGAAACTGGAAACACTGAGAAAGTCTCGACTTTGATCTTATCCAGAGAGGGGGACTTAAAGGTTTTTATGCGAGGGCTGTCTATATGGTGGACCAGGGAAAGGTTCGTTTTTGACGTTGCGCATCCATAGAAAAAAATAATCACAGTACATAATAAAAAATATTTACATTTGATCATGATCGCCTTTTAGGTTTCCTTTCTCCAGGGCCTTTCAAGACCAAACTGTTCGTCACACCAGCGGGAACCGGCATTGAGACGGTCTTCAAAAATTTGACGATATCCCTCCAATTCGTCACCGTTGGCCGATGGGGGAATCCAGATCGGCTCGGCCCAATATATGGCGACTTTGGCGAAGGGTTTGGGAACCATGTAACGGTCCCATGAGTTGAAGACCCAGCATCGATCGGAGCCCCAAAGTACGGGAATCAGGGGGACCCCTGCATCACGCGCAATCAACACAGATCCCATTTTAGCAATCCGGGCCGGACCCAGGGGACCGTCGGCCAGCATACCGCCCGTTTCTCCTTCACGTATCTTTCGGATAAGTTCTTTCATCGCTCTTGTGCCACCGCGGTTAGAAGAGCCCCGGACGTTTTTAAAACCGAGTAAGGAAGCCGTACGGGCGGCGTACTCTCCATCCCGGCTCTGGCTGATCATCATGGTTACATGGCGGGAACCAAAATAATGAAAGTGATAGGACATCCGCTGGTGCCATGTGGCAAAGACAGCTCCTCCATTGGACATGGCAATTGCTTCATTGACTTTTTCCAACCCATCAATCTTAATTACCCTGCATGAAAGCATCAGGCTTTTGATGAAAAAGGCGGTAATGGGAGGGATGATTTTCAACAGGATCGGATCATGCCGGCGAAGGGAATTTTTATTAATGGACTTCAATGTTAAATACTACCCTTCAATATTGCATATTCTCTGTCCATTGTATTTTCTAAAGCTTTTCGCTGAAATTCAAATTCGTCCCGGCCTTCAACTGCATTGAATTTGATCATGTCTCCGAACTTCAAAATAACTTTTGAGAAAGGTTTTGGAAGTAAAAACCTGTCCCAACTATTAAAGTACCATGCCCTGTCCGCATGAATATAAAAAGGGACAATGACTGCGTTAGCGGCTTGCGCTAATCGAATAGCGCCGGCTTTTACTTTGCCTGCAGGTCCAAGTGGCCCGTCGACAATATGAGCTGCAAGCCTGTGTTTTATCAAATGCTTAATCATCAGTTTTAAGCCTTCAGGTCCTCCTTTTGAGGAAGAGCCCCTGACCGGATACCAGCCGGTCCTTTCTGCAACAGAAGAAATAAGTCCCCCATCCCGACTTTTGCTGATCATAATACCGGGACTGTAAAATCGGTACTTCTTAAAGTAGCGGATTGCAGAAAAAAACTGCTGGTGATAGGCGCAAAGCAATACTGTTCCGTCATTTTTTGAATAATGATCCAACCAGGAAAGCTCGTTTTCCACCTTGAGCCTAAATGTCAGAGAATACGCGCGAATCAAATAGTAGGGTAATGACTGCACAAGATTTGTTGCGGCCCGTTTTTTAAATTTTGCCAACATATAGATATTCCTTTTTAAAACGATTCATAATAATAAACCCCAGGATAATTTCTGGTGACATCAATATATTAACAGCCAAACGGACTCAGATGTCAAGGTAAATGACAGATGACCAAGCCCTTATTTCACATTTCCGATAGTCGCCTTCAGCGGTCTATATCGTCCATCCGCCGGCAGAGGCTCGCATACCGCTTCGCCGTCGCAAGGAATTATTCGATAGGCCTTGATCCCGGCGCTGGCCGGCAAAATGCGATACATATGGTCCTCAACGGCAAAGGCTGCATCATCATTGCAGGCTATGGCGACCCTGCCGGTCTCGATCACCATCCGCTCCAGGTCTTCTTCCCGCTTCTGTTTATGGTAATGCGGGCAAAAAATCGCGTCGATCAATCCCAGGCCCTTAATTCGCACATAAGACCACTGCTCACCGCCGTCGTATCGCATGGCATCGCTATGCCCTTCGGCAAACCAGGCAATAGCCCCTGCGCTCATCCCGCACATGACGGTCCCTTTTAGAGCAACTCTACGCAACAAGACATCAACCCCCTTGCTGCGCCAGACGTTCAGCATATGCTGCGTATTGCCCGGGCCCACATAAATAATGTCGGAGTTGTCTATCAGCGACCTGATTTGTGCTTCGCTCAGGGGATGACGCACCAAATGGAGTACTCGTACCTCACAACCGAGTTTTTCAGCGTAAAGTTTATTGAATGCATCCGCTTGCTCGGGGTCATCGTCCATGGCGGTGGGGATGAAAAGCACGCGCGGGCGGCCGCCGGCCATTGACACAATCTGTCGGTCAATACGCCACGTTTGGCGACGGTTGAAGCTGCCGCCGCCGATAGCCACGATTTTCAATCGAACCTCCTTGCCGGTCTCGGTGAATGCTGCATCCGACTGTTGCGAGTGGTTCAAATAAGCGTTTGGAAGGTGACAATGTATTAAGAAAGTCGGCGCATCAACTCGGCCATTACTGTCTCAGTCTATTGCTGATTTCGGGCAACAATGAAGCCCGGGCTTAGTTTCATACCGTCCTTTTCCTAAATCAATGTGAGCACTCGTGACCCCAATAACCACCGCCCGGCATGAGATTTACCAATTTTCACTTCAATAATCTTCACAAAGGGAATCTCAATGGGGTGTTTCGTCAAATGACGACGGAAAATAGTATTAACTATGGGTTATTGATTCTTGATTTAAATCTTGTATCATTATGCCATAATAGAACATGAGAAGCCAAAAATTTTGTAATTTTGATGAAATGTGTACGGCCGAGAATTAAAGATATTGATTTGGTAATAAACGAAAATATGGGCAGAAACGGCAATGGCGACAGGAGTCCTACATATATTTTGTGGTATAAGGCGGGAGATTTGTGATATTTTCAATTTGAATCATGAGACTACAAGGCTGCAATTTTCAAAAGGGAGGAACCAAATCTATGAAGGGCCTTTTGATGTTGCAGAAAATTCAAAATATTCCACCTGAAAAGTGGTTGCCGGACCAATGACGGAGGGGGTGTCATGAAGGTCATTTTCCATGAAGATTTTTATCAGGTCTATTCCTCCGATCCTGCGTCCGCGCCGGGACGCATGGAGGCTATTGTTGAGGTGATTGCTCCATCCGTGGATTTTGTCGAGGCTGAGGCGGCTTCAGATAGAGACATCTCAGCGATTCATACGGAACCTCATATGGACCATGTCAGGCGGGCGGGTGTTTATGAGGTGGCTACGCTCGCGGCAGGGGGTGCGATTCAGGCAGCCGGCCTGTCTCTGAAAGAGCCAAGCTTCGGCCTTATAAGGCCACCCGGCCATCATGCCTCTTCGGGCTCTGCCTGGGGTTTCTGCTATTTCAACAACATGGCCGTTGCATTAGAACATCTGAAAAGGAACCAAAACATTGAGAGTGCCTATGTGCTTGATATTGACCTTCATTTTGGGGACGGCACGGTAAATATCCTCAAACCCAAAGACTGGGTTAATGTACATAATGTGGCGGCCATCACTCGTAAGGAATACCTTGATGAAGTCAAAGACGAAATGGAGAATTGCGATGCCGATATCATAGGCATCTCAGCCGGGTTTGACAACCACGAGGATGACTGGGGCGGCACGCTTTTTACGGAAGATTATTATGAGATAGGACAAATGGTACTGCACTCTGCAAGACGCCATGGTGGGGGGTGTTTTGCGCTTCTGGAAGGCGGATACAACCACCAGGTTCTGGGTCATAATGCCATGGCCCTGATTGAAGGATTGTCGGGGGGATAAAGCGGAGGCTAATAAATTGGAAGCAAGCAAAATCACATTCATTGTTAATCCGAATTCATCCAATGGGTCCACGGAAAAGGAATGGCCGCAGATCAAGGCCAAGGCGGAGGATATACTTGGTCCTTTTATGACCTCTATTACCACAAGTCCGGGACACGCAACCCAATTGACGCGTCAGGCTATCGATTCAGGGTCTGAGATAGTTGTTTGCGTGGGTGGAGACGGCACCCTAAACGAGGTGATCAACGGTTTCGCCAATGAAAAGGGATCAATAGAACAGGGGGTTTTGTTAGGCTTTATACCGAGGGGAACAGGATGCGATTTCGTAAAGTCCATATCAATCCCCGGCGATCCGGAGAGTGCCCTGAAGAATATCCTTGGTCGCAGATGCCGCACCATTGACCTGGGAAGACTGACCTTTCAGGACCATGACGGTCAGTCGTCATGTCTGTTTTTCCATAATGTTGTCAGCTTCGGCCTTGGCGGGGAGGTAGATGAACGTGTCAACAGGACCACGAAAATGTTTGGCGGCTTTGTGTCCTTTATCTGGGCGACCCTTGTTTCTATTCTGCTCTACAACAAAAAGCGCATACGGCTTCGTGTTGACGATTCCTTCAATGAGGAAGTCCTAAGCTGGAATGTCGCAGTCGCCAACGGCGAGTGTCACGGCGGCGGCATGCGTGTGGCCCCCGGTGCTTCTTTGTGTGACGGTCTTTTCCAGATTACGGTTGTCGGGGACCTGAACCTGGGTCAGGTTTTCTGGAATCTGCCCAAGCTTTATAACGGCAAAATCTATGAGCATAAAAAGATAACAAAACTTATTGGAAGGCGTGTAGCGGCCTCATCATCCCAGCTTGTGCTCTTGGATATGGACGGAGAACAGCCGGGTAAGCTCCCCGCAGTCGTTGAAATTGTCCCCTCCGCCATCCGCATTATCAGCGATGGTTGATGTCAATCATTTCATTTGCTCTTATTCTCCCTTTTTCCAATGAAAAACACCCTTATATCCTAATTTATTAAAAAAATGTCCCTATCTTAGGATGAGTAGCACTGATATAGATATTTGCCTTTTTTTTACCCCAATATATTGTGCTCAATTTATAATAATGAACTATTTTCCAAGTGCTTTATTTTTTTAGCATTTTTTTCTTGACATTCAAGGTCTTTTTGGCGTAAAAGTGTCATAAAGTGGTATAAAGTGTCACAGAATGACATGGGAATTTGATTTATGTTTAGGGGACGCTCAAAACACACCCTTGATAACAAGGGGCGGCTGGCCATACCGGCCAGGTTTAAAGAGACGCTGGAACAGAGGGGCGACGACTGCCTGGTCGTTACGAACCATGACACCGGCCGTGACACCTGCCTGTGGGCCTATGCAAGGGAGGATTGGAAAATAATAGAGGAAAAGGCTGCAAATCTTCCCCAATTCAACGCGGCCGCCAATACCTATTTCAGATATTTTATCTCAGGGGCCGTGGAATGTCCCATCAAGCAGGGGAGGATAACCATCCCTATTGATTTGAGAGAGATAGCGGGTTTGATCAAAGATATTGTGCTTGTAGGTGAACTGAAGAAATTTGAGATCTGGGATAAGGAGAAATGGGAAGAGGAGTTCCAGAGGTCCAGGGAGAGTTTTTGGAAAGACAGTCAAGTTCTTTCAGAATATGGCATTTAGAGGGACGAACTTGGAATATCCCCACCAACCTGTCCTTATTCGCGAGGTCGTAAAATACCTTGTCACCCGTAGGGGCGGCATATATGTAGATGGAACCGTCGGCAGCGGCGGGCACAGTGTGGCCGTCGGAAAACGCCTGAGCGGAGGGAGTCGTCTCATTTGCCTGGACCGGGATCCTGAAGCATTGAGTTTGTCGGGAAAGAGGCTGGCCTTTTTGGGAAACAAGGTTTGCGTGAAGAAGGCAAATTTT
>CAZIXY010000173.1:0-6975 GCA_964543315.1 uncultured Desulfobacteraceae bacterium
TTTTGCGTCTTAATGTTTCACTTGAATCCCAGTTTCCTTTTCTCTTTTTCAGGTGTGATAATAACTGATCTTTTTTGGACATTGGTCAATCAGCATACTAATTTGAAGAAATATATGGCCATTGATGAAAAGTGCTTAGCATCCACCGTGTTTATTGTCAACCAGATAATATCTTGCGGTTGACAGTTATTCGGTTTGTCTGCTTTAAACATGAGATGTTTCGTGATGAGGATGTGCGGAGGCCGTGAATGTTGTCACAGGTCTAGATCCCCTTGCCAGAATGTGTTTACTGAGGATGTTTAGAGTCACTAAGATCTGAAACCAGAGGAATTAAATCGGGAATTTTTTTTACTCTCCAAGCGACAAAGGCGCACGGCAAGTGCTTTAAAAAAACTGTAGAGCAGGGGGTTGCTTGCGTCAGGCTATTGGTATGATGTTGCTAAGCGTTTTCGGTCAGGAATTCGTAGGTGCCGGTCGTTGCCTGGCCGGAAGCCGGGTTGAAGGTTCTCTCCATGAACGTGACGTAGTTTTTTTTGTCGAGCATGATAAGGGTGGAAGAACGGGTGCCGTAAATGTCACTGGTGATAAAGATAGGTGAGAGCATCCTTTCCCACTCAAGCCCGACACCGGTATCAGGAAGGTTTTTATCATTTGGGATTGTTTGATCGGCGAGTAATGTGAAAAGCGCATCCGGTGTAAAATCTTTCTTACTGGACAGCAGTTTCCGGAAAGCTTCCTTGCCTCTGGTGACCTTGGGCCATGGGGTATCCAGGAGGTGGTTGCTGAGTCCATAGATGCCGACAGTAAGCCGGCGCTTTTCCTTCCCCCGGTTTGAATACCAGTAAAGATCATCTTTATCACCGATAATAAGATTGAAACCGTTGTAGCGGCCGGCATTTTTTCCCAGCCAGGCAAGAAAATCCACCGGATTTTTACATCCTGACAGGTAATTCCTCACGAGGTTTCCCCGAGAAGGAGAATTCGCTTTGATGGAGGCGGGATCCCTGTAATTGGTGAGAGCAGCTATTCTTCCCTTCCGGGTGATACCCAGCCATGTCCCCCCGGAACGAAGATCCTTTCCCGCGCAAATACCGGGATTATCTGCCCAGAAAGCGGCGGCAGCCGTGGGCCGTTCATAATATTCATCCCGGTTTGCGGCAACAACAAGTTTATACTCGGGATGTGATTTTACGGCTAGGAGTATCAGGCACATTTATTGGCTCTTGTGAAGAGTTTGCTCTTGATCCTTGCTTTCCTTCTTTTTCTTTTTTTTCTGCTGCCGTTTGCTTAACTCAGGCTCTTTTCCCTGTTCCTTCGCCTTTTTACCTTTTTCTTTTTTTGGGCCGGCCTTTTTTTCGGCCTTGATCCTGAAAAGTTCGTCCGCCTTTTTCTCCGAATCGGCAATGGCCTTCAATCTACCCTGTGTCTTCCTTAACTTTGCCCTTATTTTTCGCACACCAGGGTCTTTGGCGATTTGCTCAGATTCTATGCCCTTTTCGGCCAGTATCGATATGCGCTGGTTCAACTTTATTTCCCAGTTGGTTTTCTGGGTTTCTCTCGTCGGTTTGGTCTTGGATCCCATAAAGTACTCCTTTCTCTTGATACCTCCAGTATTTATTCCAATAACAGGCTTATTTTCCGATCAGCTGCACCCGGCCTTGATTTATTCGGGTGAT
Source organism: uncultured Desulfobacteraceae bacterium (assembly GCA_964543315.1). Taxonomy (GTDB): domain Bacteria; phylum Desulfobacterota; class DSM-4660; order Desulfatiglandales; family Desulfatiglandaceae; genus JAFDHL01. The sequence continues at coordinate 1,677 of CAZIXY010000173.1, forward strand.
AGAATTGTGAATAGCGTGTATTCATTTTTTTAGTGAGAACCTCATATCAGGAAATCGAATAATAATAAATACTAAAAAGGTGGTGAGCAGATCTGTGATTTGAACTGAAATGTAACGGCATAAAGATGTCGGGAATTACGAATGATTTCCAATGCGGAGGTTGGAGGTGTACATGAAAAGAGATAGATTCCATCAGGAATCGGCGCTTTGTGTATCCGGCTCTGATGCCTCAATATATTCTTTAAGGAATTTAAAATCCTTTTTTGAAATTTCACTAAATTTTACTCCCATACCGGACGGCTTGCCGGCCTGACTTTCTTCTCTCTTTCGAGCCCAGATTGCATCGCATTTGATGCGAATAGGATCCTGAACCCCGGGAAGCTGTAATTTTAGCAGGAACTGCTCCCCCGGAACCAGGGGATTCTCCGTTTTTATGAAAAAGCCGCCGGCGCTCACGTTTGACGTGTAGGCCTTGACAAAGGACTGACGGTCTTTATATGTCAGTGATAATACCTTCAGAACACGTGGATTTGCACGCCTGGTAAAGTCACATGCCCTGTCGAGCATCTTTCTGAACCTGAGGACGATAACTTCAAGGATACTCCTGAACTGCCCTGAAAGCTGGTTGTATTCTTTCTCAAGAAGTCCGCGATCGATCACGCCGACGGTTGTTTCCCCAATGGCCCGGGCAGAGGCTGTTCGCTTTATTCCCCCGATAAACCCCAGTTCTCCAAATACATCACCCGTTTGCAGTTTCTCAATAATATCTTTTTGCCCCCGGACATCTTTAGAAATTTCTACGGAACCCGACAGGATGACGTAGACCCAGTCGCCGGGGCTCCCTTCATTAAAGATAATCTGACCGTCTTGATAGGTCTCTTCATTCGCGATATTATACTGGATTTTACGTCCCACCTTATGCACCTAGGTTTTGGATAGTCAGGCTCTTGAGCCATATGAATCATTGTCTTCAAAGAATCCACAAAAATATAATGGAAAGTCGCAAAATGTTCAACATAAAAGCAATTTCTTTTCTCTTGACCCATCAATATTTTTTGCCCTATACTTTTTTCCCTTGAACCCAAAATACTGGAACGTTGTGATTTAAATGGGATCTTACATCATACCATGGCATCTGCGCCGTGAATTATTTTGGAGGTAACTTATGGGAAAAGTTGGAATTATTGGTGTTGGCCAGAGTTCTTTTGTCAGGGGATATCCTGGTTCGATAAGGGAGCTGGCGTTTGAGGGATTCAGGGAGTGTATGCAGGACGCGAACATTTCTACAAAAGATATTGATGCTTCTGTAATCTGTTCTGCCCCGGAATATGACAAACAAAGATCTCCAGCCGGAGTGTTTGCTGAATATTTTGGGCTCACGCCCCAGCCGACCTTTTATGTTGAGAGCCTGTGTTCCTCGAGCAGCATGGGTGTGCGATTGGCCTATTCACTTGTCAAATCAGGTCTCCATGACGTTGTGGCAGTCGTGGGTTTTCAAAAGATGTCCGAGATATCTTCGGCAGAATCCCAGGAGAGAATGGGCCGGGGTGCTGACATCCAGTGGGAAAGCCCTTTCGGGACTATGATGCCCGCCTATTACGCCATGTATGCTCGGGCTCATATGGCGAAGTACGGGACAACGTCCGACGATCTTGCTCTTATAAGGGTTAAGGCGGCTACTTACGGGCAGATCAATGAGAAGGCCGTATATCGCAAGCCGGTAACTTTTGAGATGTTCTCTGATCCCGGAAGTCCCATGTCAAACCCGGTTGCAAGTCCTCTCCGTGTGGGGGATTGCTGTGCCAATGCGGATGGCAGTTCTTGCATTATTGTGGCCAGTGAGGAAAAGGCCAAGACATTCTGCAAGAAACCCATATGGATTCTGGGTTTGGGCGCCGCTTCCACTGCTGTGAACATGGCCGGCCGAGAGCTTTTTACGGGATTGACAGTTGGTGAGCAGGCGGGTGAGCAGGCATATAAGATGGCCGGTGTCACCCCGAAGGATATTGATGTGGCCGAGGTCCATGATTGCTTTACTATCGCCGAGATGATGGCATATGAGAACCTGGGTTTTGCAAAGCCGGGAGAAGGGAAGGACATGATCAAGAGTAAAGAGACATACAGGGAGGGAAGCATACCTGTGAATGTTGACGGAGGACTTCTCTCGAAAGGTCATCCCATAGGCGCTACCGGAGGGTCGCAGATAAGAACGATTGTCCTGCAACTCAGGGGCGAGGCAGGGGAAATGCAGGTCAAGGATCCTGAAATCGGACTGGTCCATAATATCGGGGGTGTGGGCCTCTACGGAAATGTTACCATTCTCGGGAGGTAAGACATGGGTAAAAAGAAGAAAGAGATAGATGATAGGTTTAAGAAATTCGGAACCGTAACTTTTACCTCCATTACGAAGATCAATGATTTTATTGATAAACTGGAACAAGGAAAAGTAATGGGAACCAGGTGTAAGGAATGCGGGCGAGTTTTTTTTCCACCCAGAGCGGATTGTTATGAATGCCTGAAAAGTGATATGGAGTGGTTCGAAGTCGCGGGAAAGGGAAAACTGCTGAGTTACAGCAAATTGGAATTTGCTCCCGTTGGCTTCGGTGATGACCTGCCATACGCAATCGCTCTTTTAGACTACGGTGATTATAAGGTGTTCGGCAGGATCGCGGACAATGTGCCTGAAAACGAAATTGAGGTGGGAATGGAGATGGAAACCGTTGCCAACACATTGCCCAGCGGCCAGCTGAATTACGTTTTTCAAAAGGTATGATAATCTTTTTATGAGACCCTCGCCTGAAAAGGTGGGGGTTTCGTTTTGGATGGTGTTCATTTGGTTGGTGCTGCCATTCAGAAGGCTTGGCACAGCACTCTTCTCAATGGCAACCGAGCTGTCAGCAATCACGTTCAGCAAAAAGACCAAAAGAAGAGGTTGACCGCTGAAAGCTCCATCCGGAAACAGATTGTTTCCGGATGGACATGAGTCATGAAATGGGACGGAAGCATGGCTTTGAGGGCTTTCTGGAGTGGCGGTAGGCTCAGAACAGAAAGATTGGGACTGATACTTTAAAACCAGGTTGCGGTACAAAACATTGAGGCGCTTTTTTGTCGATACGATAAGAGGCAAGGACACAACCTGTCATATTAGGGGGGCCGAGGCAAAACACATTACGAAAGTTCTAAGGATGGAGCCGGGGGAACGGTTGATTCTTATGGACGATAGTGGAACCCGTTTTCAGGGTATTATTGAGTCTGTCAGTTCCAGAGAGGTAACGGTGAGGCTTGAAAAACCGCTTCCCAAACCACCACTGTCCCCGGTAGAGATTATACTGTGTCAGGCTGTCTTGAAGTCTCGTCAGATGGACTACGTTGTTCAGAAAACATCGGAACTGGGCATTGACCTGATCCTACCATTTATTTCTGAGCGCACAGTCATCCGGTTGGACGAGGGCAGGCTTGCCAATAAGATGAAGCACTGGCGCGAAATTGCCTATAACGCAACAAAGCAGTCCAATAGAAGAAAGCCGCTAAAAATAGAATCGGTTTGTGTTTTCAAAGAATTACTTGCCAAATTGGAAGGCCAGGAAGCCCTTAAGGTGGTTTTATGGGAGCAGGAGGAAAAAAGGGATTTAAGAGGTCTTCTTGAGTCATCTCCTCGGGTGAAAAAATTCGTAGGCATTGTTGGCCCTGAGGGCGGGTTTGCTCAGTCCGAGATTGCGAGTGCCGGTGCTGCGGGTTTCATTCCAATCAGTTTCGGAAACAGAATTTTGAGATCCGAGACAGCAGCTATTGCTATGGTGTCAGTTGTTCAGTATGAACGGGGGGATCTAAGCCTGAGGAATATGTGACGGCTTTTCCTTTGACACATAGACGGTGTTTCCTTATATATTATTATCTGATAATATAGAACATTGCTGGTATCCTGAAGGTCATGGTGTTCTTCAAGGTTTTAAAATACCGTCCCGGATTTTGATACCCTTTGTGAGAATCCATGAACCGACATCGGGTGAAATCAAAAAGGATTTTGTATTTGATATTGTACTAGCTGCTGGTTGCATTGAGAGTGGTGCCTTATTATGAAAGTACGCTTTTGGGGGACACGCGGTTCGCTGCCTGCTCCGCTACAGACTGCAGACATCAGGAAAAAGATAAAGGCCGCTTTATTGATTGCAGCCCAAGAGCAATTTGGCCCCGATAGCGATATTGACGCTTTCATTGATAATGAAGTCCCCTTTTGGGTGAGTGGAACTTACGGAACCAATACGTCTTGTATCGAGGTGAGGGATGGAAGAGATTTCATTCTTTGCGATGCGGGTTCCGGCCTCCGAGATTTCGGTAATCACCTCATCCGGAATCCCGGTGAGAATCCACCAAAGGACTTTCATATATTAATCTCGCATCTTCATTGGGACCATATTCATGGGTTCCCTTTTTTTATTCCGAGTTATTCAAAAGGCAACAGGATTACTTTTTACGGATGTCATGAAGATATAAAGAATGCCTTTTCCATTCAGCAGAGTACTCCCTTTTCACCTGTCGATTTCAACGATCTTGGTGCGGACACCCGTTTTGTAAAGCTTATCCCGGGCAAAATATACGATATTTCAGGGTTCAGGATCACGGCCAAGGAGCAGAGCCATCCGGGGAAATCCTATGGGTATAGGATAGAGAAGGAAGGAAAGACAATTGTCTATTCGACTGATTCGGAGCATAAATCAGAAACTGATGAGGATTCCGCCCGGGTTGTAGAATTTTTCAGGGATGCGGATTTGTTGATTTATGATGCCCAATACAGCTTGGCAGACGCCTGCACTATAAAGGAAGACTGGGGGCACTCCAATAATGTTATCGGGGTGGAGTTTGCCCAGAGAGCGAATGTGAAGCATCTGTGCCTATGCCACAATGAACCGTCTTCAAGCGACGAAGAGCTTGATAGATTTCTGGAAGAGACTAAAAAACTGGCTAATTTGCTGGGTGAGGGGCCTCCTCCTCGTGTCAGTATAGCCTGGGATGGTATGGTTGTCGAAGTCTAGCAAATCCCGCAAACTTATAACGACTGCACAAGGCTTTTTTCCCAAGACTTGGGTGCTTATTCTTTCCGTTTGCACTCAAATGATTTTGTCCTGTATAGTATTGAACCGAAGGGAAGCCCCCCTATATAATTTCAATGAAAGGTAGGTGAATTTTTTAACATGAAAATCAATTCTTTTTGGGGCCTGTTTTAAAGTTTGTTTGATAAATGATAAATTTGTTGTTTTTGGATGGATACTAATTAAGGGCAAAGAGGAGGATGCATGGA
>CAZIXY010000174.1:0-6973 GCA_964543315.1 uncultured Desulfobacteraceae bacterium
CTTAAATATAAGCCTAGCCACCTCTTTTGCAAGGGTTTACTCAACTAATGTGCAAACCTCGCTGGTTTCAGTAATCATGTCCCAGCTAGAGGGTAAATTTGGGAAACAGCCGTCCATCCCTGATATGATTTAGATTGAAGCTCCTAGGACGGACCCCTCCAACATTTCGTAACCCAGCGGTATATTTGTAAAAGTGGAATTTTCTCACCAAGTGGCCTAGCCATACAAGCTATATGATTTTTTTCTTGACATAATTAATTTTTTTTGAAAAAAAATCTTCTAATCATCTGATCATCATCTGTATTGCTTTTGGTCGACAATCATTGTTCAAATGATGCGTCAACATTATTAAGGTGGCGATGCTTTGAGAAAAAGGAAACCGATGTCATTGGAACGAACCAGCCTTATCGACAGCATTGTAAGCGAGCTGAAATCTAGAGTCCTCTCAGGCGAACTAAAGGATGGGGACACTCTCGGCTCACAAGAACAGCTTGCTAAATCACTAGGGGTCAGTAGGGCATCGCTTAGAGAAGCATTAAACCGATTGAGCCTCATGGGCATTATTGAGGCAAAACAGGGAATTGGGACATTCGTGAAGAGTGCCACACCCCTAGATATCATCCAGCAAATTTCGCCATTGCTAGTTATGGATAAGGCGACAGCAGAGGAACTATTGGTTGCACGACTTCACATTGAATCTGCTGTGGCTGCTATGGCGGCAAAGCATGCAACTGAAGAACACCTCAGAAAAATGAGGCTTGTATTAGAGTCTATGGAAGATGACTTCAGCTCTGGTGACGCAGGAAGCTTCATAGCATTGGACGTACAATTTCATCTGCTTGTGTCTGAGACGGCCGGAAACCGAGTCTTATCCACAATGGTCCAAATGATGAGGGAAATGCTTCGTCGGTTTGTCTACAGAATTGTGAGTACCTATCCGGAATATCTGCCTAATGCAATCAACTACCACAAGCAAATCTATGAAGCTATTGGGAGGCACGATGCCGAAAATGCTAGAAAACACATGGAAGATCACATTTCCTCATTAATCAGTCTGACAAGACAAGGAATCGGGTGGCAACCCTAAAGGGTCCACCGCCACAGACAATTGGCAGCTCATAAAAGAGCGGTAATAAGGGCAAGGGGGGATTGAAATGCTCATTGACAGCCAGACGTGCAAAGGATGTGGGAACTGTGTTCCTTACTGTCCCATGGAGGCTATCATTTTTCATGAGAAAGACAGTGCAAAAGGGGTAATGCCTTATGCTGAAATTGATTCGAACGAATGTGTTGAGTGCTTTGCGTGCCTGAGAGCTGACGTGTGTCCCACAGACTCCATCCGTGAAGAAGAGCTTAAATGGCCAAGAGTACTAAGAAGGGCTTTCAGTGATCCTCTTTACGTTCATAAGGGGACTGACATCCCCGGGCGTGGGACGGAGGAGATGAAAACCAATGATGTTACGGGAAGATTCCGAGAGGGGTTCATAGGTGTCGGCGTAGAATTAGGGCGTCCAGGCATAGGCACCCGTTTAAGTGAAGCCGAGAAATTAACTAAGCGCTTTGTAGCTATGGGTATTGAATTGGAACCCCAAAATCCTTTAACCCAGTTGATAGCCAACAAAAAAACCGGCGAGCTGCGGCAGGAAGTCATTCAGGAGAAAGTTCTGTCCGCAATTGTCGAAGCTAAGGTTCCGATCGAAAGGGCGCAAGAGCTCTTTAGGGCAATAAAATTGGTGGCCAAGGAGCTAAATACAGTGTTTAGCCTGGATCTAATATGTAAGGTCCAAAAAGACGGCCGGATTCCCTTGATAGAGGAGATAAACAAGGCGGGCCTTTCTATATCGGCAAACGGAAAAGTGAATGTAGGTCTTGGGCGACCACGGTACAACGAATAAAGCGCGGAGGAAGCGAGCATGACACACACATTACACCGCCAAGGAACCGTTGAAAATCTCAAGGATGACTATGTTGTTTTCACCATGTCAGCGAAGAAAGTAAATGCGAAAGGATCTGCAGTAAAGATAAAAAGATTCTTCGAGATCTTGGAGAAGCACAATGCTGTAAACTATGGGGATATGAAAACGGGAAACTCCTTTAATTCAAGCAGAGACGAAATCTATAAGAACATCAAAGACACCTCAATTGTCCATTTCGTGGTGACCGAAAAGAGAGAAGTCGCAGCGATTTTGAATGAATTGGCGGAGGCCCACCTTGGCACTTCTGTGGTCGTAAGTGGGCTCATAGATGATACAGAGTGGGCATGCAAAAAAGCTGGCCTTAAAATGCACACCGTGGAGTTTTCCGGCGGGATTTACGGGCGCCTAGATACATTGCCAGAAAAAGAGGTACTTGAGCTCACTACAATGTGCGGCCATGGGATGGTAGCTGCCAATCTTGTCAGGGATATGGTCAGAAAAATCAAGAAAGGCAAGAAAAGCTTGGAAGATGCTGCTCAAGAGCTAGCTAGGCCATGCCAGTGCGGCGTCTTTAATCCCAAGAGGGCAGAAAAATTATTAAGGAAAATGGTTTAGTTTGCGAGGAGGGGCTAAAGATAAAACGGCAAATACAAAGGAATTTATTTCTTTTGTAATCAGTGGGGGACGCGATTGTTTAGCCGTCTTCCGTTGTCCACATAGAAGGCCTGTAGAGATGCAGTACAAGGTCTTAACGGTAACCTTATCCGTAAAGTAGAAAGGAGGAAAGAAATGAAGAAGCATCTTAAGCGCATTGGTGCAATAACCATGATCTCTATCTTTGCCTTCGTGTTTTATGCCACGACAAATGCAGTAGCAGCAGAGAGGATTAACTTGGGGCTCATATATGCTCTCTCTGGAGCAGGATCATCTCTGGGGACAAAACAGATGGCTGCTGCAAAATTGGCCGTTAAAGAAATTAATGACCGAGGCGGGATTAAGCTTCACGGAAAAATGGTAAAGATCAACGCTATCTGCAAGGACACGGAAACGAAACCTGACGCTGCTATCCGCAAAATGAAGGGAATGATTAGACGTGACAAGATTGCGGCTTTAGTTGGAGGCACCTTTGCTCATGTTTCTATGGCTCTTAACGATCAGTCTAAGAGGACCCCGGTGCTTCTTTGCTGGACCAACGGCGTCCCTGAGGAGGTCTTCCTGAAAAAAAACAAGGGCCCCTACAGCTGCTCCACAATGGCAAATGTGACGGCCATTGGTCGTGGCGCTGCTGGCTACGTCACTGAAGTCATGAAAATGAAAAATATTGTAGCATGTATGCCTGATTATGCCTATGGTCATGGCGCCTATGAGGGAATGGAGGAAGTTTTCAAGAAATATCCCGATGTTAAATATAAAGTCATTTGGACCCCGGTGGGGACTGCCGATATGACCGCATACTTGATTAAGGCTCGTGAGGCAAATCCCGACGTCATCATGATGGGCCAGTGGGGGAACGACGCGATCAATATTCTGAAACAGGCTTATGACATGAAGCTGCGGAAGAATACCAAACTCTTCTTTAACTGGATTGTGGATGTGTTTGCGACGGGTATCCCGCCAGAAACTTTGGAAGGGGTTATATGCCAGATGTTCTGGTATCATGATATGTCCGGATTTCCGGATCCAAAGGTCGTAGCTGCATCTAACAAGATCAATGCAGACTATATGGCAGCCTATGGAGAGCCTCTAGACCCCTATGCAATGAGCGCTTATTGTGGCGTTAAGGAGATGATCCGAGCAATTGAACTAGCCCAATCCACGGATTCAAAAAAAGCTTACGCTGCTTTAATGGCACATCCCGACTGGGTAAGCGGAAAGGGCCCTGCCAAGTGGCGTAAGGACGGCCAGGTCTCGTACAGAAATGCGTCCTTCATAGGATTGGGGCTTGGCCCAAAACAAAGGAAAAATCCTAAATGGGATTATGTGAAAATTATTGATTCTTACAAGGGCGGATCGTTTATGAAACCTGCCAGCGCTCTTGGTTGGTAAGAGATAACTCGGGAGGGGGCGGGGAAGGAAGCATTCACCTAATCCCTCCTGAAACTCTTCCAAACGGCTGTGGTTTGGCGTGAATACGAGCGCAGGTGTTCAGCAGGTGTTCAAAAGGCTGACTGATGGCTGTTCTACTTAAAACCGAGAAACTGACAAAGCGTTTTGATGGTTTGGTGGCTGTGGACCATGTCAGTTTGAAAGTTGAAGAAGGTGAAGTTATAGGCATTATCGGTCCCAACGGTTCCGGCAAGACAACTTTATTCAATTTAATATCAGGGTATTTCCCACCCAGTGAAGGGAAGATTTTATTCTCAGGAGAAGACCTTACTAAGGTGCCGGCGCATAAGCGGGTACAAATGGGAATGGCACGCACTTTTCAGCTGGTTTCAGTATTTGATGATTTGAGAGTTTGGGAAAATTTAGTTCTTTCAAATATCAAAGCAAGAAGGGTTAAGGAGTCCTGGTGGGGTTTCTTTTTCGAGGGTGCTCGGAAAGAGGCAATTAAACAAGCTTGCGAACATAGCCTCAGACTGGTGGGTCTTGAGGGTAGCGGTGAAACGCTTACGCATGAACTGTCATATGGTGATAAGCGAATGTTAGAGGTCGGGATTAGTTTATCGCTTAACCCCAGGATTCTCCTTTTAGATGAACCCTTAGCGGGCCTTAGTGACCATGAGATCGGGAAAGTTCTCAATATGCTCAACCGGGTGAAGGAGACATTCACCCTGATTGTTATTGAACATAAGATATCAAAGGTCGTTGATTTGGTTGGAAAACTCATTGTGATGAATGAGGGTAGAATTATATCCGAGGGCACCGCGGAAAATGTACTCCAAGACCCAAAGGTTAAAGAATGCTATTGGGGAAAAGAAAAAGAGAGCTCCTTCAAGTAGACAAAAGCAATGTTGCTTATGGCCGTGCAAAGGTACTCCACGATGTCTCACTCGAGGTGGGCCAAGGGGAGACGGTTTTCGTTATTGGCCGCAACGGAGCAGGGAAAACCACTTTGCTCAAAACTACTATGGGGCTAATGAAGCCCTGGAAAGGCTCGATCACATACCAGGGTGATGAGATTTCAGGCATAAGCCCAGTGAGGTTGGCTCAAAAGGGCTTACGCTACGTTGCACAGGACAGAAAGGTTTTCAGTTCACTAAGCGTAAAAGATAACATAGCCCTCGCCGCATACGCTAGCAGTGTCCCGCTGCTTGAGGCTATAAAAACAGTAACAAGCATCTATCCAAAACTGAATGATTTTATGGACAACCCTGCCGGGGGATTGAGCGGGGGACAGCGAGAAATTATGCTAATCGGTCGTGCCTTTATTGGAAATCCGAAATTGCTACTTATCGATGAGCCAACTGAGGGACTTGCTGCTATTGTTATTGAAGATATATTAAGGATACTAGAACAAATGAAGGCGGCAGATGTATCCGGAGTCATTGTAGAGCAAAATTTGTCTATCGTTAGCCGTCTGGCTGACCGAATATATATCGTGAGGGAAGGCCAGATTCTTAAGGAAATAGACAATGCAGTGGAGACTAAGGACAGCCACGAACTGGAGAGTTACCTGTGATACGCATTCTAACAAGATCCCGTGCTAATCCAGAAAAAGGCGTATCCACATATAAAGAAGTCTTTGCCGTGGCTGGGTTTTTCCTTCTTTTCACGCCTATCATTGCCATCTACCGAATAACTGATTTCATGATTTTTTGCATTTTTGCCATGTCCTTCGACCTGCTTTATGGGTATATGGGACGGCTTTCCTTTGGCCACGTACTTTATCTAGGAACCGGTGTATATGTGGCAACTCTTTTTTCTATTTATGTTAATAGCAATCCTTTGCTATCCATGTTCGCGGGAATTTTGGGCGGAGCCATAATAGGGGCTATTTTGGGATTAATTGTAGTGAAACTTGGAGGAGCTTCATTTGCCTTAGTCAATCTAGCATTCAACCAGGTTGGATATTTCTTGGTTAGTTCAACTTTCCAACAGATAACCCATGGCACAGACGGCATCTCCTGCGGTGTTGAATCGTGGGGCTTTTTGAATTTTGCAAACCAATATGTCTCATATTTTTTCATCCTTATCTCACTTCTGCTAGTATTTTATATTCTAAGAAAGTTGACAGCCTCTCCGTTTGGGCTATTAATTAGGTCTATTAAAGAGAATGAGATAAGGGTAAAATTCTTAGGTTACGACATATTTTTGCACAAGTGGATCACCTTTGTCGTTGCCAGTGCGTTCGCTTCCTTTGCTGGGACTCTGTATGCACTCTATGATCAGTATGTTAGCCCTACGTTCATTCACCCTTTAAATAATGTAGAACCTATTTTTGCCGTTCTTATTGGTGGCGCCGGAAATCTTTATGGCGCTATTGCCGGTGGCCTTGTCTACATGGTGATGAAAGACTGGCTGTCGGCCCATATTACTATATGGGAGTGGATACTGGGCCTTTTGCTCCTCGTCGTTGTTTTTTGGTTTAGACATGGGCTTGTTGGATTCGTAAACACAACTATACAGCTTATCAAAGCAAAGAAGGCCAACACCATCTACCATCGCTTGGAGTCCGATATAAATGATTGAGACAGTAGTCTATGGATTTACTCTAGGCTCGATACTTTACTTTTTTTCTATAGGGCTTTCTCTGACCTTTGGTACCATGAAGATCATTAACTTTGCTCACGGAATGGTATATGCCCTTGGCGTCTATTTCTTTATCACCCTCCTTCCCCTCTTGCATGGGGTATTCTGGATATCAGCTCTTCTTTCGGTCTTATGTATGGTTCCAATCGCATACCTGATTGAGCGTTTGATTATAAGGAGGCTCTATGGTGAATCGCTCGATTACGCCATTATAGCTACCTACGCATTACTCCTGATTGGAACTGATTTTATTAAGTCCGTGTGGGGAAATGTGCCTCAACAGGTGACCGATCCTGTGGGTTTGTCCGTCACCGTCTTGAACTTCATAATACCTGTCTACAGACTAATCATAGTTGCTTTGGCCA
>CAZIXY010000175.1:0-6857 GCA_964543315.1 uncultured Desulfobacteraceae bacterium
CAGCTCGCCTGCCAGCAGCCACACCCGGAAAGTGTGCCGGTGAATATGCTGGTGAGGTTACTGGACAACGGCCTTTACGAAGAAGCCGCTGAACAATACGACCTGTTTTCCTGCATTGAATGCGGGCTTTGCAGTTATGTGTGTGTGGCACGAATCCCGGTATTTCATTATATCATGCTCGGTAAATACGAGTTTTCCCGGATACAGAGTGCGGAGGAATTAAATGCATAATCAAAAATTATTTGTCAGCTCGCACGCGCCTTACTGGCACAACGGAAGCAGTATAACGGGCAAAAGCTATAACACTATGCTCGCAGCGCTCCCTGCGGTGATAATGGGAATTTTTCAATACGGACTCCCGGCACTCGGCGTCCTGGCATTGTCCATATCATGCGCCATGATCTGGGAGCTTCTTATGGATATTGCCGTGAAACGGCCTGCCAGCATAGGCGATGGAAACGCCGCTGTTATCGGCCTTTTATTTGGAATGCTCTTACCTGCCTCAGCGCCCTGGTGGCTGGTAGTGGTGGGTACATTCGTGGCCATTATTGTTGGAAAACAGATCTATGGCGGGATGGGCTGTAATCCTTTCAACCCCTCACTGGTGGCCATTGCCATAATCATGCTCTCATGGAAAGGTTTTATGAACTTTAACGAGGCCCTGGTAAATTATAACCCGGGTTTCTATATGATCTATCCGCTCGCCGCCGTCAAACACATGGGAACATCTGCCCTTTCACATTACAGCCTCACGGGACTGCTCCTGGGCCAGCAGTCAGGCGGCATTGGTTCGACTTTCGGACTCGGCCTGATCATCGGAGGACTCTATTTGATCCTGCGCGGACATATCCGGTGGGAAATCACCCTGTCATTTCTCACAGGCATGTATGTAACCGCCTATTTTTTCAATATAGCCGCCCCAGACAAATACGCGCCCCCAATGTTTCATATCCTGACCGGATATTCATTGATTGGGGCCTTTTTCCTGCTCACCGAGGATTCATCTTCACCGGTAAACTTCATTCCCATGTTGATATACGGCGCCGCGGCCGGTTTTCTGACGGTTCTTATCCGCAACATAGGCGTCTTCGTTGACGGAGCCGTATTTGCCATCCTATTGGCGAACGTTGCAAACCCACTTTTGGATAAAATCAGACCAAAGGCACTGGGAAAGGAAACTGAACATGCGTGAAATGATAAGGCTTTTCATAGTTATTCTGCTTTTTAGTTGTGTCTCGGGGGGGCTTCTGGCGGTCGTCAGAAGTGGAACCCAGGAGCGGATTGAATACCAGCAGCTCAAGTTCGTCAAAGGGCCTACCATAAAGCAAATCATGGAGGGCTGTTCAAACGATCCACTCTCCGACCGTTTCAAGATTATGGACGGAGATAAGGAACGGAGCTTTTTTGTGGGTGAATTTGACGGCAAACGAAGTGTGGTCGCCTTTGAGTCTTATGGAAAGGGATTCGGTGGCGACATTGGGGTTATCGTGGCTATCAACGTGGAAACTGACGAAATAGTCGGGATCGGAGTGACAACCCACAGTGAGACACCCGGTCTGGGGTCGAGAGCAAAGAGCGAACCGGGCTTAAGCGAACAGTTCAAGGGGTTATCCATTAAGGAGCCCTTTAAGGTGACGGCAGATGGTGGAAAGATTGACGCAATCAGTGGAGCAACAATGACATCCCGCGGGGTGTGCGGTGCAGTCGTTATCTCGGCAGGTATCTACGACCGGCTGAAAAACGAAATCCTGAAAAAAATAAAGGCATAAAAAAAACAGGGAGATATCTGGTTATGGCAAAGACCGTTGTTCAGGAATTTACAAAGGGGCTATGGGCTGAAATCCCGCCTTTCCGCCTTGTCCTGGGGCTGTGCCCCACACTCGCGGTAACCAAAACCGTGGAAAACGGTGTTGGTATGGGAATCGCTACAACCTTTGTGCTGGTGTGCTCCAATATCCTTATATCGCTGCTCAGAAATGTCATACCCAAAAATGTCAGGATTGCATGCTTTATAGTGGTTATTGCTACATTTGTTATAGTGGTAGAACTGGTGATGCAGGCGTTTGCCTACCCGTTGTTCTTAAAGCTGGGGATCTTTATACCCCTCATTGTTGTTAACTGCATCGTTCTTGGGCGCGCAGAGGCCTTTGCCGCGAAAAACGGGGTCGTCTCGTCATTTGCGGACGGCCTGGGTATCGGAATCGGGTTCACGCTGTCTTTGACGGCCCTGTCCATATTCAGGGAGGTCCTCGGGAGCGGAACCTTTACGGTTCCAATAACAAGCGTTTCCATTCCGCTCTTCGGCCCTTCGTTTCAACCCTTTAACTTTTTGATCGAGGCCCCCGGCGCTTTTGTATGCCTTGGGCTTATGCTGTGCATCATGAATATGCTTGGGAAAAAGTAGATGCTGAAAGGCTTTAAACTTGGGAATAATAAAACAGGTACCGTATCATCTGACTTAGGGAGAAAATAGATGGGCGACTACATTTTATTGGCCGTAAGCTGTATCTTTGTAAACAACATCCTCCTGATCCAGTACCTCGGCAACTGTCCTTTCCTGGGCGTCTCCAAGAAAATGGAGACCGCCACCGGTATGGCGATGGCGGTTGTTTTTGTATTGGTTCTGGCCGGGACAATCACCTGGATAGTGGACCACATGCTGCTGAAAACGTTCGGGGTCGAATACCTGAGGACCCTGGCCTTTATCCTGGTCATCGCGTCGCTGGTACAGTTTGTTGAGCTGTTTTTAAAAAAGAGCATACCAGCCCTTTACGCCGGTCTCGGCATATTCCTTCCGCTCATCACGACGAATTGTGCGGTCATGGGCGTATGCCTTATTAATATCAAGGAAGAGTATTCATTTTTGCAGGCAATTATCGCATCCCTCAGTTATGCGATCGGTTTCGGTTTGGCCCTGATCCTGTTCGCGGGAGTTCGTGAGCGCATCCTTCTCGCACGGGTCCCGAAACCCCTTCAGGACACCTCCATCGGCCTGGTGGGGGCCGGTATGATGTCCCTCGCATTCTTTGCCTTTAAGGGGATGGTGTAATAAATAAAAGATTCTGACCACGCCCGCGCGACGTGGTTTTCAAAGATGCAATACATAGGAGGAGCCACATGTTAGGCATGTTAGGCGGTATTTTTGTAATGGGAACAGTGGGCGTTGTCGTCGGTATAGGACTGGCACTGGCATCCAAGATATTCTACGTCTATGTGGACCCCAAGATCGAAGCCGTGGACGAGGCCCTGCCCGGAGCTAATTGTGGCGGCTGCGGGTATCCGGGATGCAGCTCGAATGCGGCGGCCATTGTTGCGGGAAAATCCTCTCCTTCCTCCTGTGTGGCTGGAGGTCCGGAAGTTGCCGAGGAGATCGCCGAAATAATGGGTATGAAACTGGAGGCCCGGGAGCCTGATATCGCAATGCCCGGATGCACCTATGGTTATCATATCGCTGATGTCAAATATATCTATAACGGAATAAACGACTGCCGGGCGGCGGCCCTGTTGAACGGCGGGACCAAAGTCTGCCCTATCGGCTGCCTCGGGCTGGGGACATGTGTGCGTGCCTGCCCGTTTGACGCCCTCTCCATGGGCCCCGACAACCTGCCAGTGGTCGATCCGGATCGTTGCACCGGTTGCGGCACCTGCGAACGCATATGCCCCAAACATATCATTACCCTCACATCCCATACCAGACGTATTCAGGCCGAGCATACCACCGATGAATGCACCGCCCCCTGTCAGAGGTCCTGTCCGGCCGGCATTGATATTCCGGCATACATCCACCAGATTGCCGAGAAGAACTATGCTGAGGCAGTCCGTATCATAAAAGAAACAAACCCGTTTCCCGCCGTATGCGGCCGAATCTGTGTGCACCCCTGCGAATATGATTGCCGTCGTAACCTGGTGGATGAACCTGTAGCGATCAATCACCTGAAACGTTTCGTATCCGATTACGAGAGGGCTTCCGGTGAGCGCATCAATGTGCCCAGGGCCCCGGAAACCGGAAAGCGTGTAGCCGTGGTCGGCGGCGGTGCCGAAGGGTTGACCGCGGCCTACCTCCTTAACCGTCTCGGACATGACTCAACCGTCTATGAGGCAACCGACCAAATGGGAGGGATCCTCCGGGTAGGGCTTCCGGAAAACAGACTTCCAAGGGATGTGCTGGACTGGGAAATCGCCGGTATCCTGGATGCAGGAGTTGAGGCGCTTACCAATCAAAGGCTTGGAAGGGACTTCACAATCGACTCCCTGCTCAAGGAGGGTTTTTTCGCCGTATTCGTCGCCACCGGCGGCTGGGACAGTCAGGTATCCGAAACCAAAGACGGGGCTCGACAAGACCTGCCCGGCGTGCAGCTCCTGATTGATTACATGCTGAATCAGAGGACGGGACAGGATTCGCCGGCCGGAAAAAATGTCATGATACTCGGCGGTGGCAGGTCCGGGCTTGCAGCTGCCAGAACAGCTCTTCAAAAAGGTTCTGAGAATGTCACCATTGTTGTCCGCAAACCCCCTGAGCAATCCCGTTTATCCAAAGATGAATTAACGGCCGCGGAGCAGGAAGGCATTCAAATCCATTTCCAGAGCGCCGTGACACGCATGCTGGGTGAAGGAACAAAATTAACCCATGTGGAAATCGCGCATATCACGGACTCAGACGAAGAGGATGCTGAAATTGAAAAAGAACTTCTTCCGGTAGACACCCTGTTGACCGGTGCGGGACGCTTTCCCGAACTCATTTACATAGTCCAAAAAGAAGAGGGTGAAGAGGATGAGGAAGCGGAAATCCCGGAACCCGTACCATGGCAGACTCTTATCCCCTACCCTGGCCCCACTGCGGAAGAAGACATCGGGATCTTCCGGCCCGGAGAAGTCATGGCCGACTACAAGGCGGTCGTGGAGGCCATCGGTTCCGGACGACGCGCGGCCGGCTCCATTCAGCGATTTCTGAACGGTGAACCCGTGGAGGCGCCCGCCAATATGATCCGCACACACACAAGGGTGTTGAGCCTGGATGAATTAGAACCGGTCGCCGAACTGCCCAGGCAGAAAATGCCCGAACTCACGCACGAGGAACAGATCGCTGATCCTTCCGCGGAAATTGCGCTGGGATTTTCAGAAGAGCAGGCCGTCACGGAAGCCAAGCGATGCCTTCAGTGCGGTCTTATTTGCTATCGCCGGGTTGAGGGGAAGACGCTTCATTAAATAGGATACGCGTTATCCTGGGTCGATAGTCGCCCCTTGCCCGTTCTCCTCTGTCAAACCATCGCAACACGTAGAATGCGATCCCCATGGCCAGACCCGCCCCGATTATGGAAGGCACGGTAGGCTGCAGACCAAAAGACCGTGCCCACTCCCCTCCCACATAGGCACCGATCACCAACGAAGCCACGGGAAGAAAATAGACAAGCAGGGAAAGCTTCAGCAGGGAGCCCGAAGGCACCCTGAGTTCCACATGATCTCCTGCCTTGGCCTGAAGATCATTGGCCACTTCAACGACCATTTCCCTGTCGGAGAGCATATGGCATGATGAACGGGACCCACAGTGATCGCAGGCGGACGTTTTTATGACGCGAACCACCGCCTTTTTGCTCGTTGCCTCCTTGACAATTCCCTGTTCTCTGGGCATGTATATTCCTTGATAAGTGACTAAAGTGACCTAAAGTGTCTAAAGTTTGATGGGCTCGTAAAAAGTCCGTCAACAGGCCGAGGGCGGGTAAGCCACGGCCTGGGGTGAGGGTGGAACCATTTGAATTCAATTCAAATGGCGGGGGGGAGCCCTTCCCCGCCGAGTAAAAAGGCGTAACGCGACTTCTAACGAACTCAATTCGCAGGAAGTCCAGTAAGTAGTTTATGTTCTTTGATATTTACTAGCTCGAAGCCAAATTGTTTTGCTTTGTGTTTTAAGTTTGCGATTACTCGATCTTGATAGCGTTGCTCATAATATTCCTGGCCAAGGTCAACGTATTCGGTGCCGTATTTGAGCATGTTGTAAAAGATGCGTGCTATTTTATGAGCTGTGGCTGTAATTGCTTTTGGCGCTCCTTTCTGAGCCTTTTTTCTTCGCAAAAATGCACCTATAGCACTTTTGCTCCGCTGAAGGCTGTATGCGGCAAGCCGGAAGGCATGAGCCGCACGGTTGGCGGAAGGTTTTGTTTTGCTGCTTAAAACCTTACCTCCCGATATTTTGCTTCCAGGGCAAAGTCCCAGCCACGAAGCAAAATGCTTTTCAGTGGGCCAGGGAGACATGTCGATGCCAATTTCGCCGATTATGGTTAATGCCGTGGGAGCCTCAATGCCTTCTATACGGGTAACATCGACTCCGGTCATCCGATGCAAATAGCGTCGAGCGTCAAAATGGAATTGATTGGACGATCCGCGAGATTTGCGACGAAGTTTTTCCAAGGGGGTTCCATTGCTGCGGTCATCAAAGCTCTCAAGATGGTCTTGGATGCGGGATTCACATTCAATAATTTGCTTTTCGTAGAAATCGTACAGTTCCACAGCTTGCTGTAAGGCAAAGACATGTTCAGATCGCCAGTTGCCTTCCAGAGCTTTCGCAATGATTGTTTCGCTGTTATTGCAGCGCGCATCTCGCATGCCGGCTAGTTTTACAGGGTTGCGTTCACCGGAGAGAATCGCCCGAATGATTTTCATTCCGGTAACACCCGTAATATCGCTGATGACCTGAGTAAGCTTGACGTTCATCTGTTCAAGAGCTTTTTGCATATGCTGGATATGATGAGAAGCATAAGATACAAGCATCGCTCGCTGACGCAGATACGCTCGAAGCTCGCATATTTGATCTTCCGGACGAAAAGCACTCTGCAGCAATCCATAGGTGTGCAGTTGCTGAA
>CAZIXY010000176.1:0-2043 GCA_964543315.1 uncultured Desulfobacteraceae bacterium
CCCTTCCCCGCCGAGTAAAAAGGCGTAACGCGACTTTTTACGAGGTTATCAAAATAGATTAGGGGAAATATTTGGCTAAGGGCACTATTAGTCGGATATTTAAGAGTATAAATAGATAATTAAAAGAGGAGGCTTTCTTGGTAGATTTAAGGAGCAAGAACTGGCGGGAATTGATTAAGCCCAAACGGATTCTGATCGATCAGGACAGCTATTCAAATAATTATGGAAAATTTGTTTGTGAGCCGCTTGAGAGAGGGTTTGGGATAACGATCGGTAATGCCCTAAGGCGCATACTGCTTTCATCCCTACAGGGAGCGGCAATCGTTTCTGTTAAATTTGATGGCGTGCTTCATGAATTTTCCACTATTCCTGGTGTTTTTGAGGATGTAACCGATATCATATTGAATTTAAAGGAGATCAACCTCAAAATTATTGACGAGGAAGAGGCTGTCATTCACATTGCCGCAGAAGGCAAGG
Source organism: uncultured Desulfobacteraceae bacterium (assembly GCA_964543315.1). GTDB lineage: Bacteria > Desulfobacterota > DSM-4660 > Desulfatiglandales > Desulfatiglandaceae > JAFDHL01. Next base: position 478 of record CAZIXY010000176.1, read on the forward strand.
GAGAAGTTAAGGCAGGTGATATTGAGACTCATGGACTTGTGGAGATCCTGAATCCCGATAAGCATATCGCCACGATGAATAAAGAAGCAAAACTCAATATGGAAATGGTCGTAAGTACCGGAAAGGGGTATGTCCCGGCGGAAAAGAATAAACGGAAGGATCAGCCCATCGGTGTCATTCCCATGGATGCCATTTTTTCACCGATTCAGAAAATCAACCATGTTGTGACAAACGCCAGGGTCGGCCAAATAACCGATTATGACAAATTGACTCTGGAGGTATGGACCGACGGCACTGTTATTCCCGAGGATGCAGTGGCATATGCAGCCAAAATTCTCAAGGAACAGATGAATCCTTTTATCAATTTTGATGAAGAGCCCGAACCTGTTGAAGAGGAAGAAGAGGAAAAGGAAGAAAAGCTTAATGAAAATCTTTTCAGGCCTGTTTCAGAGCTTGAACTATCCGTACGTTCTGCGAATTGTTTGAAAAATGCTAATATTACATTGATTGGGGAACTGGTTCAAAAGACGGAAGCCGAGATGTTGAAAACCAAGAATTTCGGAAGAAAGTCTCTGAACGAAATTAAGTCCATACTTGAGGAAATGGGCCTTTCTTTAGGAATGAAACTGGATGATTTTCCCCCGGCCGAGAAACCTGGTGAAGATGAGGAAGACAAAAAAGGCGAAGATAAATGAGGCATAGGAATTCAGGAAAGCAGTTGGGAAGAAATTCAAGTCACCGTAAAGCATTGCTCAGGAATATGGTGACTGCTTTGTTCAAATACGAACAGATAGAGACAACAGACGCAAAGGCAAAGGCCATACGGCCTGTGGCAGAAAAAATGATCACCCTTGCAAAGCGAGGCGATCTTCATTCAAGACGCCAGGCCCTTGCGTATATTGAAGAAAAAGCAATTACCCACAAGCTTTTTGAGGAGTTGAAGGAGAGGTATCTCGACCGGCAGGGGGGGTACCTCAGGATTGTCAAAAAGGGCTTTCGAAAGGGAGACGGATCACCTGTTTCAATTGTGCAACTTCTGCCTCTTGAAGATGTGAAAAAGAAGAAAAAGGCCAAGGGGACTAAGCAGACAAAGGCCGCAGGAAAGAAACTAAAAAAGCCGGCAACTGCCAAAAAAGACAAGGAAAAGCCGAAAACCAAGAAGGATAAAGCGCCTTCAGATGCGGGAAAAAAAGTCAGCAGTGAAAAAGAAGATAAAGGGTAGCCTGAAGTCAATGACAGCTGAGTTTCTGAAGGTGTAGAGATAAGGGAAAAACAATAATCTGAGAATTATTGTGCCTGGGGGTTGATTTTTCAATTAATTAGTTCTATTAATAAGCATAATCAGGTTATTTAGGCCGAAGGCTGAAGACTGTTAGCCTAAAAAAAATCAGTTCTCTTTTCCCTTCAGTCTTCCTGTCTGCCGCCTGCCTGTCCTGCGGACGCAGGCAGGTGCCTGCACAGGCAGGCAGTCTAAACACCTTCAGCCTGACTACGTGAGTAGTCACCGGGTATCTTAATCAAACCATGGTTGAATGCAGGAGATACAAAAAAAGCCTCCTTGTCGGT
>CAZIXY010000176.1:2143-6846 GCA_964543315.1 uncultured Desulfobacteraceae bacterium
TCTTAATCAAACCATGGTTGAATGCAGGAGATACAAAAAAAGCCTCCTTGTCGGTTAACCGACAAGGAGGCTTTTTTTTGCGAGGAGTTTCAGGTGGCGAAATTTAATCATAAAGACCTATTGGGCATGCAGCAATTGTCGGTTGAAGATATTAGGCATATCCTGGACACTGCTGAGTCTTTCAAGGAAATTTCCACAAGGGATATAAAAAAGGTGCCCACACTCAGAGGTAAAAGTGTGGTCAATTTTTTTTATGAACCCAGCACGAGAACCAAGACGTCCTTCGAAATGGCGGCAAAAAGGCTCAGCGCTGATACCGTCAGCCTATCGGCTTCGGGAAGCAGTATGGTAAAAGGTGAGACCCTCATTGATACCGCCCGGAATCTGCAGGCCATGAATCCGGATCTTATTGTTCTAAGACACTCTTCAAGCGGGGCTCCCCATCTTTTGGCAAAAGAAGTGGAGGCGGGGATCATCAATGCCGGAGATGGCATAAATGAACACCCGACCCAGGCCCTGCTTGATTTGTTTACAATCAGGGAAAAGAAGGGAAGGATCAAGGGGTTGAAAATAGCCATTATAGGGGATATTTCCCACAGCCGTGTGGCCAGATCCAATATTATCGGATTGATCAAGATGGGGGCTGAAGTCACTGTGTCCGGGCCGCCGACCATGATTCCTATGGACATTGATAAGTTGGGAGTGAGAGTGGTTCATGACCCCGTTGAAGCGGTCAAAGAAGAGGATGTTGTCATGCTGCTTCGGATACAATTGGAAAGACAAAACAAGGTCTTGTTTCCCGGCCTGAGAGAATATGCCTCTTTTTTTGGTTTAAGCAGGGAAGTCATGAAAGGAGCGAAAGACGATGTCATCGTTATGCATCCCGGACCTATGAACCGGGGGGTGGAAATTACTTCTGATGTGGCAGACGGCCCTTACTCGGTCATTCTTGATCAGGTAACCAACGGGGTTGCGGTTCGTATGGCGGTACTTTATCTTTTGATTGGGGGATCTAAGGAGTGAGAACGTGGATTAAAGATGGAGAGATGGTTGATCCTGTAAAAGGGATTGTCAATAAGGTTGATCTTATTATTGAGAAGGGCAGGGTTTCAGAAGTTTTGCCCCATGGAACATTTAGTGGAAAAGATGAGCGGATAAACGTGATTTCCGCCTCCAAAAAGCTGGTTGTTCCCGGGCTTGTCGATATGCATGTCCATTTGAGGGAGCCCGGGCATGAGTATAAGGAAACCATTAAGACCGGTGTCAAGGCGGCTGTGGCAGGAGGTTTTACATCGCTGGCCTGCATGCCTAATACGGTACCCCCGAATGACTGTCGATCGGTGACCGATTTTATCCTGGAACAGGCAAAGAGGGCGAAGCTGGCAAGGATTTTTCCGATTGCCGCTATCACAATGGCTCAGAAGGGTGAGACGCTCACCGAATTTGGGGACCTTCGACAAGCAGGTGCCGTTGCAGTTTCTGATGACGGATTTCCCGTTGTCAATAGCGATGTTATGAGAAGGGCGCTTGAATATGCCCGGTTTTACGGACTGATGGTTATTTCTCATTCGGAAGATCTTTACCTGTCAGGTGAAGGAGTGATGCATGAGGGAGCTGTTTCGACCCGGATCGGCCTTCCAGGAATTCCCGCATCAAGTGAAGAGATCGCCGTGTATCGGGAGATATCGCTTGCCAGGCTGACCGGATGTCCTGTGCATATTGCACACGTGAGCACTGCGGGCTCAGTTGAATTGATTAGAAGGGCCAAGGAAAGGGGCATACCCGTTACCGCGGAAACGGCTCCTCACTATTTCAGCCTGGATCATAGTGCTGTTATTGGTTATGATACCCGGGCAAAAGTGAAGCCGCCTTTGAGAACTTCAGAAGATGTTCAGGAAATAAAAAAAGGATTAGCAGACGGAGTCATAGACGTTATTGCAACGGATCATGCTCCACACAGTCCGCTGGAAAAAGAACTGGAGTTTGACAAGGCCGCCTTCGGGATGATTGGACTTGAAACGGCCGTGCCTTTGACGCTGAAACTTGTCCGAGACGGGGTACTGGGATTAGCCGAGGCCATAAGGAAACTATCCTATAACGCTGCATCCATTCTTGACATACCGGGTGGTCGTCTTTTGGAGGGTGATCGTGCGGATCTGGCATTAATAGATCCTGAATATGAGTATGTTCTACAGGAAGAGGACATTTGTTCCAAAAGTAAGAATTCACCTTTTATAGGGAAGACCTTAAAGGGTAGAAATGAGCTGACCATGATTGGAGGAAAGGTTGTCTGGAGAAGAAGCGCATAGCATACTGGTCGTTGATGACGAAAAAAGTATGCGGGAGTTCCTGGAGATCATGTTGACCCAAGAAGGTTATCGGGTAACCCTCGCGGAAAGCGGTGAAACTGCCGGATCTATCCTTGACAAACAGAATTTTGATCTGGTGATAACAGATATCAGAATGAAGGATATGGATGGTATCGGTGTCCTGAAAAAGGCCAAAGCGGTGAACCCCAACGCTATGGTCGTTCTCATCTCGGCCTTTGCTACGGCAGAGACAGCCGTAGAGGCAATGAAGGAGGGGGCTTATGACTATATTCCTAAGCCCTTCAAGGTTAAGGATTTTAAAAGAATTGTCAAAGAGGCCCTTCGATCAAGAAAGCCGGCCGAAATAAAGGAAGAAGAACATCTTAAAAGACGTTATCATTTTGAGCGCTTTGTTGGAGAGAGCCCGCAGATGAAGAAGGTCTACGACCTGGTAAATAGGGTTGCGCATACAAGGACCAATATTCTTATTTCAGGTGAGAGTGGAACCGGTAAAGAGCTTGCAGCAAGGGCCATTCATGAGTTGAGCCAAAGACGGGAAAAATCCTTTGTTGTTATTAATTGTGCGGGAATGCCGGAGAATTTAATAGAAAGCGAACTATTCGGTTACAAGAAGGGGGCCTTTACCGGTGCTGGCTCAGACAAACAGGGGCTTTTTGATGTGGCGGACGGGGGCACGGTTTTTCTTGACGAGGTAGGCGATCTCACCCCGGCTATTCAGGTAAAACTATTGAGGGTGATTCAGGAACGGACATTTACCGCTGTTGGGGATACGGAGGAAAAAAATGTTGATGTCCGGTTTATATCCGCGTCTAACAAAGATCTGGAAAATGAAGTCATAGAAAAAAACTTCAGGGAAGACCTCTATTTCAGGCTCAATGTCATCAATATTGATATGCCTCCATTAAGGGAGAGAGATGGGGATCTGCCTTTGCTGGCCCAGCATTTTCTTGAACGGTATTCATTGGAATTTGGCAAGGATATCAGAAAGATATCTGCCTATGCCATGGATATTCTCGGACAATATCCGTTTCCTGGCAATGTCAGAGAACTGGAAAATATTATTGAGAGAAGTGTGGCGCTTGAGTCCTCCAACATCGTATTGCCGGAAAGTCTCACTCTTTCCCATTTTCGTGAGAAACCCCGCAGAGAGGATAGACGAAAGCTTGATCTGGGTTCTGAGGGTATTGAGCTTGACAGGACAATGGCCGAGGTCGAAAAGAACTATATTATCAGGGCCATGGAAATGGCCCGCGGCTCAAAGCAAAGGGCGGCAGGATTACTGGGAATCACCCTTGATTCTCTAAAATATCGTCTCAAGAAATTCAACTAAGGGTATGTAATCCCTTTTGTAAAAAGCTCCAGGGTTACGCAGCGAATAAATCAAAGATCTGTTCTGTAATCGGCATATTAAGCCTTGACTCTTAACAGCAAAACCATATAAAATGCATAACCGTATGGTTAAGGAGGTGAGTTAAATGCCAAAAATGATTAAGAAAACTATCGAGTTGAACCAGCATTACATCGACAGAGCAAGGTTAATCTTCAAGGTGAGGACTGAAAAGGAGGCAGTTAACAAGGCCTTAGAGATGGCTGTCATAGACGATAATATAATCAAGGCCCATGAACTTGCAGGTGGTGAAGGTGACATAATTGATGAGATTTTTAAATGAAGGTCATGTTCGATACGAACATATATATCTCCTTTATCCGCAACCGTACTCATGCCGATGAACTTTTGAGACGAGGGACGGTCAAATATCTCTCGGCCACAGTGTTGATGGAGCTCTGGGCTGGAGGCAGGACCAGGAAAGCGGAAAGACTTCTTTACCAGCTGCAAAAACCGTATGCAGATGCCGGTCGAGTCGTCACCTTGAATTCCGAACAATACATTGCCATTGGTCATTTCTTTGCCGATCTTCCCCCTGAATACAGAGAATTATCCAAAAAGGCGGATTTTCTCAACGACGTCCAAATCGCTATTACAGCCCTTTCCATTGGAGCCAACCTCTATACTGAAAACAGAATCCATTTCGATATCATCCATAGAAGGATAAAATCGCTCAAGGTGAAGTATCTCCCGACTAATGAAAACCAGGAAAGGCATAAAACCCAGCCATCTTAATCTACTTTCACCTTTTACAACATGGCTTGGGATATCCTAAAATCCTTGATTTTTTTGTTATTAATGTATAAGACATTTATTAACCCAGTTAGAATTGATATTCGGGTGAAAATCACCTGTCTCGGGTGAAAATCACCATGAATAGGCAGTAATTCGTATGATGAAAAATATTCCGTCTCATTATTAAGTTTCTAACTCTCTAATCTCAAACCACAAATCGCCTTTATGCGGATGTTATTTTTTATCCGGCA
>CAZIXY010000177.1:0-6826 GCA_964543315.1 uncultured Desulfobacteraceae bacterium
AGAAAAAGCTCTCTTCTCAAATCCCCGTTGTTAAAAATCCGGGTCCGTATCCCGTCCCTAACCAGATTGTCTTTCAGCTTGCTGGCAATGGTGGATTTTCCCCTTGCGGGAAGGCCTACCATAACAATGAAAAGTTTTTCGTGTTCCATAAATTTGATCTTACTGTTTGCGGAAAAAAATTCAACACAAAAGCCACGCTGCCTATAATGCAAATGGAGGCCCCAAGGTTGATTTGTCTTGTATTGAAAGGGAAATCGAGGCTCACCATGGCCCACCTCCCCTAAATCCAAAGACTTTGACTATCAGGGCGTGTGAATCTATATTGGGAGAAATGAAACAGAATAAGCCCAGCTTCTGAGGCCCTCGAACTGCGGAATGCTCAACTCTATGAGGTGACGATAAACAAGGACTTTTTTAATGATAGCCATTAATTTATTTTTGATTATTTATCTTTTTTTTTATGTGTTGACTTCTCTTGCGGATCTGGCAGTAGACAAAATCAACGCCGATCATATGGAAAAAACCGGAGATGAGATCCCCGATCCCCTCAAGGGTGTTATCGGCAAAGAGGAGCTGAAGAAGAGCCATCAATATACCTTGGACAAAACCACTTTTTCACTGATTCGAGCTGCTATCCTCAAGACAGTCTTCCTCTTCATCATACTCTCGGGGATTCTTCCCTGGCTGGCAATCAAACTGTCTGATATCAACTACATATCGGCCGGTCTCCTGTTTTTTGGTATCCCCGGGCTCTTGACCGCAATGACGGAGCTACCTTTTGACTATTATCACAGTTTTGTTATCGAGGAACGGTACGGTTTTAACACGCAGACCTTTAAAATTTGGGTTTCCGATTTAGGCAAGTCCTTGGTGGTGCTCATCATTCTCGGGGGTATTCTGCTCTCGTCTCTCTTCCTGCTGGTCAGGTATGCCGGGGATCTTTGGTGGGTCTGGGCATGGGTTGTTTTCCTTGGATTTCAATTGCTTATGACAATCCTCTACCCCACGGTCATCGCACCTCTTTTCAACAAGTTTACGCCCGTTGATGATCCGGAACTGATCTCCGGGATAGAGGATTTAGCGAAAAGGGAAGGGCTTGAAGTAAAGGGCATCTATCAGATGGATGCAACAAAGAGAAGTCGCCATACAAACGCCTATTTTTCGGGTCTTGGAAGGGCGAAAAGGATCGTGCTGTTCGATTCCCTGATTCAATCTCATGAGGTGGACGAGATCCTGTCGGTGCTGGCCCACGAGATCGGACATCTCAAGGGAAACCATATCAAGAAGCAGCTTGCCGTTTCCTCAGCGGTTTCCGTTTTGCTCTTTTATCTGGCATCCAGGATGATTACATGGGACCTTATGTTTCAAAGTTTCGGGTTTTCCTTAACGCCAGCCTATGTTGGGCTTTTTCTGGTAGGCATCCTGTGGGAGCCTGTCAGTTTTTTTCTCGGTCCAGCAGGAATGGCCCTCTCCAGGAAGTTTGAACGGGAGGCTGATCTCTATTCGCTGAGAATCCTCAAAGATACCGATCCCCTTGTAAGGGCCTTGAAGAGAATGGCAAAAGACAACCTGTCCAATCTTCAGCCGCATCCGCTGTATGTGTGGTTAAACGAATCCCACCCGCCTCTGCTCGAAAGGATCAGGGATCTTGAGAACTATGATCCAATGAAGGCATAAAAGATATCCTATAACACTTGAAGTTTTAAAAGAAGCCTTTATAATTATATAAATGGAATCTTTGAAAACATGCCCTTTCGGCGGGTTCGGTATCTTTGCCCTTGGGGCGTTGATTGTTTATTAAAAGGAGGAAAAAAATATGGCTCAGATTTCTGTCATAAAACCCAGGGCAGAGGTTCTGGTAAATAATTTTGTAAGAAGCGTCTACAACTGGATGGCAATAGGGCTTGGCCTGACAGGTGTGGTGGCCCTTTATGTGTCAAGCAGTGAAAGCATGCTGCGTCTCATTTTCGGGAACCCGTTTGTTTTTTTCGCCCTTATTATAGGAGAATTAGCCCTGGTATTTTTTATCTCAGGGAGGGTTGACAGGATGAGTGCCGGGACCGCCACCTCATTGTTTGTGCTGTATTGCGCCTTAAACGGCGCCACCCTCTCTTTTATATTTCTGGCCTATGCGCGCGCATCCATCGTCAGCACCTTTTTTATCTGCGCCGGAACATTCATCGGATGCAGTATCTACGGCTGGACCACCAAAAAGGACCTCACGTCTTTGGGTGGATTTCTCATGATGGGGCTTATCGGGATTATCATTGCCTCCCTGGTGAATATGTTTGTCCGAAGCAGCGGCATGAGCATGGTCATCAGCTATATCGGAGTCATCGTTTTTGTAGGCTTGACGGCATACGATACCCAGAAACTGAAGAGTATGGCCCTCACTCAACCCGCTGATCTGGACGGTGCGGTGATAAGAAAAGGGGCTATTTTGGGAGCGCTTTCCCTTTATCTTGACTTTATCAACCTTTTTTTGATGCTCCTGAGGATATTCGGCACTGCCCGGGAATAAGGTTATCAAAAACACATCATTTTATCCGCTTGATACCCCGTAGCTTGTGCTTCGGGGAGCTTCATTTGGTTTCATGGTACCCCCCGGATGAGCGTCGGTCTTGTCGGGGGGTTTTTTCAGGGGCTATAACGAAAAGTGGAGCCTTCTTATCTGAAACTCTATCATAGCGGTGAGCTGTCGGAACGTCTCGAGAAGGCGATCGGCATAATGGAAAAATGCACCCTTTGTCCCCGCGCATGCGGAGCGAACCGGCTTGTGGGCGAAACCGGGCATTGCCGTACCGGAAGAAAGGCAAAGGTCGCCGGCTTCAATGCCCATTTTGGGGAAGAGGGGCCCTTGGTTGGGCGTTATGGGTCGGGGACCATCTTTTTAAGCTCCTGTAATCTGCTCTGCATCTTCTGTCAGAACTATGATATCAGCCACCTTGCCCAAGGGACCGAGGTTGAGCCCGACCAGATGGCCGCAATGATGCTGCACCTGGCAGAGAGGGGTTGTCATAATATCAATTTCGTGACACCGACCCACATGGTACCGCAGATTATAGAGGCCCTTATCCCGGCTATTGAGCAGGGCCTTGAAGTCCCGCTGGTGTACAACTCCGGCGGATATGACAGCAAAGAGACCCTGCAGCTCCTGGACGGCATATTTGATATTTATATGCCTGATTTTAAGTTCTGGGAGGCCAGGTGGGCGGGCAGGTTCTGCAACGCACCCGATTACAGGGAAGTGGCCACGGAGTCTATAAAGGAGATGCATCGCCAGGTAGGGGACCTGGTACTGGACGGGGAAGGGATTGCTGTAAAAGGATTATTGGTGAGGCACTTGGTGATGCCGGAGAAGGTTGCGGGAACCCCTGAGATCATGGAGTTTCTTGCAGGGGAGATCTCCCCCAATACATATGTGAATGTCATGGACCAGTATCGGCCGTGCGGCCGTGCGGATGAGGATGAATACATAAACCGCCGCCTGACATCCCGGGAATATAAAGACGCTGTTGAGGCGGCACAAAAAGCGGGACTGACCAGGCTTGACCCGAGGGACCGTCCCCGCCTCATATTCAGGTTTTGATGGAAAAGGAAAAGATATTCATTATAGGCGATATACACGGTTGTTTGGATATGCTTAAGAGGCTCATGGACAAAATACCGTGGAGCCCTGAGAGGGATAGGCTTATCTTCCTGGGTGATTTTATTGACAGGGGTAAAAATCCTAAAGGAGTCGTAGATTACGTCCTTGCTCTTCGCAGGTTAGTTGCCTTATCGGGAACCATGAAGTCCTTTTCCTGGACTACATGGACGGCAATGACCACGGATTGTATTTACTCAACGGAGGGTGGAGCACGCTGGAAAGCTACAGGGCGGAAAAGCCTGAAGGGGAAGGGTCATTGATCCCTCCGGACCACATGTCCTTTTATCGTTCACTTGAGACTTATTTGGAGCTTGAGGATTACTACGTGGTTCATGCCGGCTTCAGGCCGGGTGTGAAGATAAAAAGACAGCTCCTCGAGGACATGACATGGATCCGGGAGCCTTTCATCTATTCTGATTATGACTTCGGAAAAAAGGTCATATTCGGGCATACCCCATTTCACGAACCACTGGTCCTTGAAAACAAGATCGGCCTTGACACTGGAGCCGTTTACGGCAACCGGTTGACATGCCTGGAGCTGCCTGATTTAAGGTTTTATTCCATTGAGGCATAAATGTTCAGCTTCTCTTACCGCTGATGAATTCCTCTGCCAGTTCAACATCTTTTTTGCTGCCGATATACAGGGGGACCCTCTGGTGCAATTCCAAGGGGTCTATATCGAGTATGGGGCCGTGCCCGTCACTGGCATACCCGCCCGCCTCCTTGACCACCATGGCGAGGGGATTGGCTTCCACCATCAACCTCAGCTTTCCTGTAGGCTTTTTTGGATCCTTGTTATCAGCCGGGTACATGAAGATGCCGCCCTTGAGGAGGTTTCTGTGAAAATCCGCTACGAGGCTGCCCACATATCTTGATGTGTAAGGACGGCCGGTTTTCTTATCTTTTGTCTTGAAATAGTCAACAAGTGCCAGTGTCTTTTCATCCCAGTATTGGTAGTTACCTTCGTTGACGCTGTAGATTTTACCCTGTTCCGGGATACGGATATTCTCGTGGGAAAGGAGAAATTCTCCCACGCTGGGAAAAAGCGTAAACCCGTGTACACCTGAGTTATTTCCCGTCGTGTATACCATGATTGTGCTTGAACCATAGATAAAATAGCCGGCAGCGACCTGGTTCATGCCCGGCTGGAGAGCGTCCCCCAGCAGCAGATCCGAGCTCGAATCGCCGTCCTTTCTTTTGAAAACGCCGAAAATTGTCCCGATACTCACGTTCACATCAATATTGGAGGAACCGTCCAGGGGATCAAACAGGAGGATGTAGTCACCCTTGGGGTAATGCGGGGGGATATCGATGAGATCGGGATCTTCCTCGGAACCCATGCACCATAATTGCCCAATATGCTGCATCCGTTCTATTATAATCTGATTTGCAAACAGATCCAGTTTCTGTACTTGCTCCTCTTGTACGTTAATTTTTCCTGTTGCCCCGAGAATATCCACGAGACCTGCCTTGTTTACTTCACGGGAGATGACTTTGGCCGCGACGATGAGTTCGTTTAGCAGGGTCGTAAAGGCACCCGTAGCCTCAGGATTTTCCCGTTGCTGATTCAATATGTGCTGGGTAACGGTGATTCCTGCGCCCTGTTTTTGCATATCAAGTTCTCCTTTAAATAAAGATGGTAATATATTAATATTTTATTAGATTATCCCAAAAATCAGAGTCCTCATCCTTCCAGTTCGGCCCGAACCTTCTATCACAAAAGGAGCTGAGTCGTTCATACCATTTGGCCCAAACATTTTTTTTCTTTTCTTTTGCCTCCAGCACGTCCGCCACAAACACGTCAATATTATTGATTTCATCCTTGGGCACATAAAATGCGGCACCTTTTTCGAATGATTTTTTTAGATTATCTTTTGAAAGCGCGTGAGCGGTAAGCATCAGGGCCGGAATGTCTCTTTTGTTGGCAATCTCCAGCAGGTCATATCCTCTGACACCCATGATGTCCAGAACAGCGATATGATAGGTATGGGATTCAAGTAATTCTTTTGCCTCCTCAAAAGTAGAGGCCCTGTCAACCTTACATATATCCAGCAGTTCCGTGAGGAACTCCAGGATGTCTTCTTCATCATCAACGATCAGGACCCTTTTTCCCCTTATAATTTTTTCGGGCTCCATTTTACAACCTCCTTTGAAATTGAATTTCCTTGGTCCTTGTAAACCCGGCAAGCCAAATTTTCTTTGTGTTCTTTAACAAAAAAAAGCTTTCAGGCGAGCTGCTCCTTGTATTCGAGTCTGTATATCTCCGCAAGGGTCAGGAATATGGTAATGATTAATGGACCGTAGACTATACCCAGAATTCCAAAAAGCTTCAGGCCCCCTATGATTCCGATGAAAACCAAAAGTGAATTCATCTGCATTCCCTTGCCTATTAGACGTGGTTTTATAAGATATTCTATAATAGAACTGTAAAACACGTTGTAAATCAAAAAGCCAATTCCTATGCCTATCTTGCCCTGGACAATCAAGATGACGGCAGCCGGAAGAAATACCACCGAGGCCCCGATTATCGGCAAAAAGGCCATGAAGCTGATGACGGTTCCCCAGAGAAGGGGTGAACTCAATCCGAACATGAAAAAACCAAGACCTCCCAGGAACCCCTGGACAATGCCTGACATACCATTTCCCAGGATAATGGCCCTTCCCATTTCATGAAATTTGACAACTACCTTCTCAAGCTGCTGTTGAGGAACAGGCATGAGCCGGCTAATATATTCCTTCAACCGCTTTCCATCTCGAAAAAGATAATACATGACAAGCATCATCAGGAAGAAATGGACCAGAAAGCTGAAAAGATTGGAGGCCATGGCACTCAGTTGCTTATAAAGAAAAAGCCCCACTGTTTTCCCGATAGAGGTTGCCAGTTTTTCAACCGTTTCGGGTGTGAACTCAAAGCCGGTCATGGCGCCTATCTTCTTGGCCCGCTGGACCCATATGGAGTCACTCTCAAGGGCTTTCTGGATCTTGTTCAGGGAAACTGCACTGCGGGTGTGGTTATAGAATTCAAAGGCCTCATTGGAAAGGGTCCCGACAAACCAGCCCAACGGAATGATCAGGACCAGAAAGATCAGAATTATCATGATCAGGGACGATGAAGTCTCTTTGCCCCTTAATTTTTCCTTTATCCAGAAGTAAACCGGATAGAACACGCTTGCGATT